>JAYTGH010000448.1:0-4436 GCA_043733645.1 Flavobacterium sp.
GTAGAAACATCTTCGCCTTGGTCATTTTTCATTGATTCTGAAAAATACTCTTTTATCAATTTGGTGCCATAAGGCGTATCGACATATTTACTATTGGCAACACGGGAAACAGTAGAAATATCAAGCCCAACCATATCGGCGATGTCTTTCAAAATCATCGGCTTCAACTTGGTTTCTTCTCCATCGAGGAAATATTCCTGCTGAAAATGCATAATGGCATTCATCGTCACAAAAAGCGTTTCTTGACGTTGACGAATGGCATCGATAAACCATTTCGCAGAATCCAGTTTTTGCTTAATAAACTGCACAGCATCTTTTTGTGAATGCGATTTGTCTTTAGATACTTTATAGGTTTGAAGCATTTCCTGATAATCTTTGGAAACGTGTAAGGTCGGAGCATTTCTGCCGTTTAAAGTAAGTTCTAATTCGCCATCAATAATTCGAATGGCAAAATCAGGAACAATTTGCTCTACCGTGCGGCTGCTGCTGTCAAAAGAACCTCCGGGTTTTGGGTTTAATTTTTCAATTTCTTCAATCGCTTTTTTAAGTTGCTCTTTCGAAATTTCGTAGGTCGACAAGAGTTTCTCATAATGTTTTTTGGTAAAAGCATCAAAATTATTTTGGATAATATCGATTGCTAAATCAACGTATTCTGTTGGTGTTTTGTGGCGAAGCTGCAATAATAAACATTCGTGTAAGTCTCTGGCACCAACACCTGAAGGCTCTAAATCATGAATGATATGCAGAATTTTTTCAACGGTTTTTTCATCAGTATAAATACCTTGTGTAAACGCCATATCGTCAACAATGTCCTGAACATTTCTGCGCAAATAGCCGTCATCATCTATGCTTCCAACCAAAAATTCAGCAATATCGCGCTGTTCATCCGTTAAGATAAAAGTATTTAGCTGATTGATTAAATCTTGGTGAAAGCTTGTTGGTGCTGCAAATGGCATTTCTCGGTCATCATCATCGTCGCTATAATTATTGGCCTGCAGTTTATATTCGGGTGTTTCGTCGTTGCTTAAATATTCGTCAATGTTGATTTCGTCGGTTTCGATGTTTTCGCTGCCTTCATAATCATCATATTCGTCATTGTTATCGAACTCATCTTTCTCATACAATTCTTCCTCTTCCTTACCACTTTCCAAAGCCGGATTTTCTACCATTTCTTCCTTCAGTCGTTGTTCAAAAGCCTGCGTAGGCAATTGTATCAACTTCATCAACTGAATTTGTTGAGGTGATAGTTTTTGTGATAATTTTAGATTTAGGAACTGCTTTAACATCTTTAAGTTTATGAGTTTATATGTTTATGAGTTTAAAAGGATAACCTTATAAACCCATAACCTTTTACCTTTTTTTTAGAATTCTGCGTTTTGTGGCGTTCTTGGAAACGGAATTACGTCTCTAATGTTGGTCATTCCAGTTACGAATAATACCAATCTTTCAAATCCTAATCCGAAACCTGAATGCACAGCCGAACCGAATCTTCTCGTGTCTAAATACCACCAAAGTTCTTCTTCGTCAATTCCGAGTGCTTTCATTTTTTCAACCAAAACATCATAACGTTCTTCTCTTTGTGAGCCACCAACGATTTCTCCAATTCCGGGGAAAAGGATATCCATGGCGCGAACTGTTTTCCCGTCTTCATTCAAACGCATATAAAATGCTTTGATGTTTGCAGGATAATCAAACAAAATTACTGGACATTTAAAATGTTTTTCAACCAAATATCTTTCGTGTTCCGATTGTAAATCGGCTCCCCATTCGTTGATGATATAGCTGAATTTTTTCTTTTTATTCGGAGTAGAATCTCTTAAAATATCAATAGCTTCGGTATAGGAAACACGTTTGAAATTGTTTTCTAAAACGAAGTTTAATTTCTCTAACAAACTCATTTCACTTCTTTCAGCTTGTGGTTTTTGTTTTTCTTCTTCAGCTAAACGACCTTCCAAAAACTTCAAATCATCCGGGCATTTATCCATTGTGTATTTAATTACGTATTGAATAAAATTTTCAGCTAAATCCATATTGTCATTCAAATCATTGAAAGCAACTTCCGGCTCAATCATCCAGAATTCTGCCAAGTGACGAGAAGTGTTTGAATTTTCTGCTCTAAAAGTTGGTCCGAAAGTATAAATCTGACCTAAAGCCATAGCAAAAGTTTCACCTTCTAATTGTCCGGAAACAGTTAAGTTCGTATGCTTTCCGAAGAAATCTTTTTTGTAATCGATGTTGCCCTCTTCATTTTTTGGCAAATTGTCTAATGGCAATGAAGTTACCTGAAACATTTCGCCTGCGCCTTCAGCATCGGCACCCGTAATTACAGGTGTGTTAACATATACAAAACCTTTTTCCTGAAAATACTGATGAACCGCAAAAGCCAAAACCGAACGAACTCTCATAATGGCCCCAAAAGCATTAGTTCTAACTCTTAAATGTGCGTTTTCACGTAAAAATTCCAACGAATGTTTCTTTGGTTGCATTGGGAATTTCTCCGCATCAGAATCGCCTAAAATTTCTAATTTAGAAACCTGGATTTCATATTTCTGTCCAGCGCCTTTACTTTCTACTAAAGCACCAGTTACGGAAACTGCAGCTCCTGTTGTAATTCTTTTTAAGGTTTCTTCGGGCGTGTTTTCAAAATCAACAACACACTGAATAGTATTAATTGTCGAACCATCGTTCAACGCAATAAATTGATTGTTTCTAAAAGTTCTTACCCAACCTTTTGCATTTACTTCTGAAATCGTTGTTTCACTGTTTAGTAAGCTTTTAACTTTTGTATGTTTCATTTTTAATTCTTTTTCTGATGCAAATATAAATTATTCTTCTTCTGTAATTTCATCAATATTCTCTTCGTTATTATCGCGATAAATATTGATGCTTGGTAGCTCTTCTGTAAGCTCTTTTTTGGTCAGTTTCTTTTTGCCGCCCCATTTTTCGGTAGTTAAAACCAAAGCAGGAAGCACAACCAAATTAGCAAACATCGCAAAGGTTAAGGTTACCGAAATCAATCCGCCAAGCGCAATCGTTCCGCCAAAACTTGACAACGTAAAAATAGCAAAACCAAATATCAAAACCACCGAAGTATAGAAAGTACTAACGCCGGTTTCATGTAGCGCACTCACAACAGCTTTTTCAATTTTTCCGCCATTCTGAATTAAGTCATGACGGTATTTTGCCATAAACTGAATCGCATTATCAACAGAGATTCCGAATGCAATACTGAAAACCAAAATGGTTGACGGTTTCAACGGAATTCCGAAATAGCCCATCAAACCCGAAGTGATGCAGAGCGGCAGAATATTGGTTACAACCGACGCAAAAATCATCTTCCATGAACGGAACATATAGGTCATCAATAAAGCGATTAATAAAATGGCAAATATCAAGGATTCGACAAGGTTTCCGACCAAATAAGTCGTCCCTTTTTGGAAGACCAAAGCCTTACCGGTTAAGGTAACTTCATATCGGTCAGGGGGGAAAATTTTATCGATTCTGGCATGTAGCTTCTTTTCGATTTTCGCCATTTCTTCGGTGCCGATGTCTTTCATGAACGTCGTAATTCGGGCATATTGTCCCGTTTTATCCACATAACTTTTCATCAAATTATCTTTAGAACCTTTGGTGGCATTTTTAGCATACGAAAGGATGAAAGCCTGCTCCTGTGAAGTTGGCAAATCGTAATATTCAGGATTTCCGTTATAGAAAGCCTGCTTCGAATATTTCACCAAATTGACAATAGAAACAGGTTTCGAAAGTTCGGGAATGCTGTCAATCGTGTTTTGCAATTCGTCCATTTTTCGCAAGGTTGACGCTTTCATTACGCCTTTTTTACGTTTGGTATCAATCATGATTTCCAAAGGCATTACACCGTTGAATTCTTTTTCGAAGAATAAAATATCTTTAAAAAATGAAGCACTTTTTGGCATTTCGCCAATCAAACTTCCGGAAACTTTCATTTGGGAAACACCAATAACACTGAAAACAAGCAACAAACCGTAGATGCTGTAAATCAGGTTTCGCTTGTATTTAACATGTCTTTCAACCCAATTCAAAATCGAAGAAAGATAATTTCTGCTTAAATGATTCAGGTGTTTTTCTTTCGGCAACGCCATAAAACTATACACAATCGGCACAACCATTAGCGTCAAAAGATAGACGGTAATCACGTTGATAGAAGTTACCAATCCGAATTCGTATAGTAAATTATTTCCGGTAATCATAAACGTTGCAAAACCAATCGCAGTCGTCAAATTAGTCATCAATGTAGAAACTCCGATTTTTGAAATCACACGTTGCAATGCTTTAGCCTGATTGCGATGTGTTTTGATCTCCTGCTGGTATTTATTGATAAGAAAAATACAATTTGTAATTCCGATAACGATAATTAGCGGTGGAATAATTGCCGTTAAAATCGTGATTTTGTAATG
>JAYTGH010000449.1:0-4383 GCA_043733645.1 Flavobacterium sp.
GTGTAAAAAAAGAGAAGTCTCCCTTTTAGGTTAGGGAGACTTTTTTATGTTAGATGATTGCGAAGTTACTATTATCCTTCAAGAATATTTTTCAGTGTAAATAAACTCTCATCCATGTCTTTTGGAAAATTCTTTTCTGCCATCGGAATAAATATATTCATAGGATAGTTCAATGTGCCGGAATTGCTTAAGGATACTTTGGTTTTATTGTCGGATAACGATTCCGTTTCCATGATTACATCTGCTACCATTTTCATAGGCTTTACAAACCGAATTTGGGTTTCAATCCGTTGCCCTTCAATGATGTTTGTGATTTCTTTTTCTCCTTCACCGGCTTTTTTATTCCCGCTCCACGAAATAATGAATCCAACGGTTCCGTCTGTGCCTTTGTATTCCCATTTTCTATTAGGGTCTGTCTTAGCCCATTTATTGAACTTATCTTGGTTTTTGAGCAGTTTTAAATAATCAAATACTTTTTGCTTCGGCGCATTGATGATAATTTCACGCTTAACATAATGATCCTTCTTCATAAAAACGGCAATAAGCAGGAATAGGGCAATGCTGCATGCGAGTATTAACAGGATAGTGATTAAGATGTTCATTTTGTTTATTATTTTTTTGCTAATAGTTTGTCATGCTGAGGAACGAAGCATCTCATTATCTATGACAATCAGTATGAGATTCCTCCCTTCGGTCGGAATGACAAAAGGGTCGGAATGAAAAATGATGTCGAATGACAAAAGAAGGTGGAGTTATTGTCTTAAACTAGCCCCAACCTCAGTCTCTAAATTCTTCTGCAGTTTGCTCATGATTTTGTCAATCTGTTCGTCAGTCAAAGTTTTGGTGTTGTCCTGCAACGTGAAACTCACGGCATACGACTTTTTACCTTCTGGCAGGTTTTTACCTTCATACACATCAAATAAATTAATGTCTTTTAGCAAGCCTTTTTCGGTTTGACGCGCAATAGCATAAATAGCGTCAAAAGCCACAGTAGTATCTACTAACAAAGCTAAATCTCTACGCACTTCAGGATATTTAGGAATATCAGTAAACTTAATTTTGTTGCTGATTAATTTCAGAATCAGATTCCAGTTAAAATCGGCAAAGAACACTTCTTGCTTGATGTCGAAATGTTTTAAGATTGATTTCTTCACTGTTCCAAATTCCACTAATATATCATTTCCACTGGCAATCGCCATTCCTTCTGCAAATACATCAGAAGCCACTGGTTTGTTTTCTATTTTGCAAATGCCCAGTCGATTTAAAATCGAATTCACATAGCCTTTAAATAAAAAGAAATCAGATGGTTTTTCAGTAGTCGTCCAACTTTCCGCCATTCGGTTTCCAGAAACAAATAAGGTTAAATGTTTTGGTTCGTTATAACCAGAAAGTAATTTGTGGTACGTTTTTCCAAATTCGAATAATTTCAAATCACCATTTCTTCTGTTGATATTATAAGATACCGCTTCTAAACCAGAAAACAATAACGATTGGCGCATTGCTGATAAATCATTACTAAGCGGGTTTAACATCATCACGTTGTATTCTTCTTTCAACATTTCAGATAATTTCACATAATCTGGCGATGTTAATGAGTTCGCCATCATTTCGTGAAACCCAAGAGAATTCAACTGATTTGCTACAATATTTTGTACTTTATAATCTTCTGTTCTGGCTGAATTGGCAACAGTAGCATTTAATTTTTTGGTAAAATTGATGTTGTTGTAACCATAAACCCGAAGGATTTCCTCAATAACATCAACTTCGCGTTGCACATCTACACGATAAGAAGGAATTATTAAACCTAAACCGGCATCGGTAACGCTGTTTACTTTAATATCTAAAGAGGCCAAAATTTTCTTGATGGTTTCTTTTGGTAATTCCTGTCCAATCAATTTGGCTGTTTTGTCAAAATTAAGGAAAACAGGAAAGTCTTCAATCTTTTTCGGATAGATATCAACAATATCAGAAGTGATTTCGCCACCAGCAACTTCTTTAATTAAAAGCGCCGCACGTTTCAATGCAAATTCGGTAATAGTAGCATCAATTCCTCTTTCGAAACGGAAAGAAGCATCGGTATTCAAAGCATGTCTTTTGGCAGATTTTCTAACACTTACTGGATTGAAGTAGGCGCTTTCCAGGAAAATAGAATTTGTGGTTTCGGTAACTCCAGAGCTTTTTCCACCAAAAACACCTGCGATGCAAAGCGGTCCTTTTTCATCACAAATCATCAAATCTTCTTCGTGCAAAGTTCTTTCTACATCGTCTAACGTGATGAATTTTGTTCCGGCTGCTACTGTTTTTACAATAATTTTTCCGCTGATTTTGGAAGCATCAAAAGCATGTAATGGCTGCCCTAAATCATGCAGTATATAATTGGTAACGTCAACAATATTATTTTTTGGAGTTAAACCAATAGCTTTCAAGCGGTTTTGCAACCAAGCTGGCGATGATTTTACCGTAACTCCCGAAATGGTAACGCCACAATATCTTGGTGCTAGCTTACTATCCTTAACATCAACATCGATCTTGAGTGTTCTTTTGTCAATTCGGAATGTGCTTACCGTTGGCGTGATTAATTCGATACTGCTGTTTTTTTGTAATAGGCTGGCACGTAAATCTCTTGCTACGCCGTAATGCGACATGGCATCAGCGCGGTTTGGCGTTAAACCTATTTCGAAAATTTCGTCATTTTCTATATTGAAAACCTTCGCACAAGGTGTTCCGGGTTTTAGATTAGCATCTAAAATCATAATTCCGTCATGGCTTGTTCCTAAACCTAACTCATCTTCCGCACATATCATTCCGTGACTTTCCTGTCCACGGATTTTTCCTTTTTTGATTTCAAACTCAACACCACCTTTGTCAATCAATTTGGTTCCGATGGTTGCTACAGGTACTTTTTGTCCTTTGGCAACGTTGCTGGCGCCACATACAATTTGCACCGGAGTTCCATTTCCTAAATCAACTGTCGTAATGCTCAATCTATCGGCATCAGGATGCTTTTCACAAGTCAGAACGTGACCTACGACGACACCTTCCAAACCGCCACGAACCGATTGGTATTTCTCAACAACTTCTACTTCCAAACCTAAATCGGTCAGTAAGGTTGCTGTTTCCTCTGATTTTAAATCTATTTTAATGAATTGTTTTAACCAATTGTATGAAATCTTCATCTGAATTTATTTGATTTTGCAAGCTGCAAAGATAATTATCAATTGTCAATTATCAATTATTAATTAACTGATATAATTCCAAATGTTTTTCTTTTTGGAAAGCTCAATAAAAACACTTCTCAACGTTTGATGTTCGGGTAAAGTCATTGATGGATCTTTCTTTAATAGCTTTAAAGCTTCATTTCTTGCTACCATTAAAATATCCCTGTCTCTTACCAAGTCAGCAATTTGAAGTTGTAAAACACCGCTTTGTTGTTTGCCCATAATATCTCCAGGACCACGAAGTCTCAAATCGACTTCGGCAATTTCGAAACCATCATTGGTTTGGCACATCGTTTCCAATCGTACTTTACTATCACTTGATAATTTAAACGATGTCATCAATATACAATAACTCTGTTCGGCTCCACGACCAACACGACCGCGCAATTGATGTAGTTGAGACAAACCAAAACGTTCCGCACTTTCAATAATCATTACACTGGCATTCGGAATATTTACACCAACTTCAATAACGGTTGTTGCCACCATAATATTGGTTTTTCCTTCGGCAAAACGTTTCATTTCTGAATCTTTATCGGCAGGTTTCATCTTTCCGTGAACTATTGAAATGCTGTATTGTGGCAAAGGAAAATCTCTTGATATGCTTTCGTAACCATCCATCAAATCTTTGTAATCCATAGTCTCACTTTCTTGGATTAATGGATAAACAATATAGATTTGTCTGCCTTTGACTATTTCATCTTTAATAAATTTCCAAACTTTTAATCGGTTGCTGTCATAACGATGCACGGTTTGAATTGGTTTTCTTCCCGGTGGTAATTCGTCAATCACTGAAATATCTAAGTCGCCATACAAGCTCATCGCTAAAGTTCGCGGAATAGGCGTAGCGGTCATCACCAAAATATGTGGCGGTATAGCCCCACCAACCTCTCCAGAGGGGAGGCTTTCTAAGGTTGCGGTGATTTTTTCAAGTACCTTATCTGTATTTCCGATGACTTCTTCATTGCTAAACCGATTGACTTTGAAACCAAGTTCATTTAGGATTTGAGTACGCATCTCATCAGCTTCTTGTTGTTCGACAGAGTTATGATAGCCGCCATCTACTTCAATTACAAGTTTTTTTTCGATGCAAATAAAATCGGCAATGAACATATCAATTATATGCTGCCTTCTGAACTTATAATTTAGATTTTTATTTCTCAAA
>JAYTGH010000450.1:0-11467 GCA_043733645.1 Flavobacterium sp.
TTCATCCACTTCCCATGCCTGTTTGTTCCAGGTAGTTTCAGCATCGTAAAGCGCTTGTCCATCGTGCATATAAAGTACGGCATATTTTTCTTTATCTGAATAGCCATCAGGTAACCAAACATCTATATTTCGAGCATCAACATATTTCGATTTGAAGTTGGCGAAGCGCTGTACTTTTCCCGAAGTAACTTTCACTTCCTGGGCATTTGTAATCATTCCAGTAATTATTAAAAATGAGATAAATAATTTGGCACTCATATTTTTATCGTTTTAAGGCAAAATGGCCTTTGGTACTTCGTCCGTCTTTTAACTCGATTGTAAACCAATAATCATCTGCTGGCATTAGCTTACTTTCAATGGTTCCGTCCCAACCCAACCCGGTTGCACTAATTTGCTTTAATAATTTTCCGAAACGGTCAAAAATATAAATCACTGTGCCAGCATTATATGATAAAGGATTACTATCTTTTATATTCCAATAATCATTAAAACCATCTCCATTTGGAGTGAAATAGTTTGGTATCTGTATCAGATAAAATTCCTGCTCAACAGTTCCGCAACCATTTTTGTCACGAACGTAAGCAGTGTAGTCCAAACCGCTTAAATTAGTAAAGACTGAACTATCCTGAAAATGAATCCCATCAATAGAATATTCATAGATTCCTGTACCCGAAGCAACAACAATTTCAGCAGCATTATTTTCATTGAAATCATGTACAATGATATCATTAATAGTGGCAACTTCTGAACCAATTACCGTAAAGGTTTTTACTTTAGTGCAGCCATCAGCATTTTCAATAGTCACAGTATAGATTGCTGGAGTTGTAACCTGAATTGATTGTGAAGTTTCACCCGTACTCCAGGTATAAGAAAGATAGCCTGCGTTAGCCGTTAATGTTACCTGATTGTTGTTGCACATTCCAACGGTTTCGTCTGCAATCGCAGCAGCAAAAATATTGATATTGATAGTAACTGGAATTGGAGTGTAGCAAGTAGTGTTGTCAATTTTAGCATAGATTATTTGCTGAAATGCCGTTGTATTCTGAAAAGAATCCGGCAATGCAATTGTACTTGTCGGACTACTATAAAAACTCACCTGATAACCTGCAGGCAGATTCAAAAATAGTGTTGGAACCATATCGCTTAGCGTAATTGTAGTAATTCCATCTTGTACAGCATCTGAATCACAATAAGTGTATGTTGTTTGGTCGGTTATAAGCTGTTGTGCAAAATCTAAGTCAATGTCAGCAACTGTCGTGCAGGTTGAGGAGTAGGTTGTAGTAAGCGAATAGGTCCCGTTTTGGGTACTCGTATATGGCGGAGTAAAACTCAATGTTGCCCCATTTTGACCTAAAATTGGATTTGTGTTGAAATTCCATTGGTAACCCATAGCCCCAGATGCTGTTCCGTTTAAAGTCAAACTTTCATTTGGACATACCTGATTATTATCGACAAAACTCCTGTCCGCTCCTAAATCTACACCAAAAGAAAAGCTACTTCCTTTTAGGAAAATAGCCGAATCGTATTTGTAATTCCCTTCATCAGCAATGACCAGTTTTATATGATATTGATGACCAGGAAGCACAGCTGATTTTGCAGTTAATATTACGGTTTGTCCATTGAGATTTGTTGGATATTCAGTTGGGTTAAAGGCATCAAAATATTCTTCATTTTGTGCGGGACAAGAACCGGGAATATCGGGATGTACGCTTGTTACCTTAACTGGAATGGTTGTGTTTGGAATTAAAGCTAGATTTTGATAAGTTGGGCTTCCGACTTCCTTTAACAAAAAAGCAAACCCATCAGAATAGGTGCAGGGTGCAGTGTCGTGGTATTCTTCGGAAGCAAAGATATAATCAAAACTAATCTGATTTCCCAACGGAATAAAATCAAATTCCAAAACGGTTGCGTTTAATGAATTGGTTATGCCTACAGCCATATTTAAATCGCTGTCGCCATTCCAACCCATACCACCTCCATCATCAGAAATAAAAGTATTTGGACCTTGGGCATCCATAATTTTTCCGGTACTTAGGATAACGCCTTCTGCAAAGGGAAAAGTTGATCCGTTAGCATTGAAATAGCCCCAGCTTTTTTCACCTGTCACAAAATCACCACCTGATACCGAAACATTGGAAACAGACGCACAACCGGAATTTATCAGGACATTTTCTATTAGCTGCTGCGGAGTATGGGTTTCGTCTGTAGAAATGTACTGAGCCGAAGCGGCACTACATATCAGTAGCAACAAAAGATAAATTTTTTTAAAAAGCATTGTGGTTTAATCAGTAAGCAAAGTTACTACTATCTTTTTAAAGTAAAATGCCCTTTAGCATTTCTTCCATCTTCAAATTTGATGTTATACCAATAATCATCAGCTGGCATTGAATGTCCGTTGAATGTTCCGTCCCAACCCAAACCAGTTGTGCCAATTTGTTTTAATAATTTCCCGAAACGGTCAAAGATGTATATTATAGAAATATGATTGAATTCTGCACTGACACCTTTTACATTCCAATAATCGTTGTAGCCATCACCATTAGGCGTGAAATAATGTGGAATTCCGAGCACAGCAACAGTTATTGGTCCAAGTGAACCACAACCATTTTTGTCACGAACATAAATATCATGAAGTCCCATAGGAACATTATCAAAGAAATTGCTGTCGCGATAAGGTCCGTTTACATCATCAATAGCAAATTCATAATCACCTAAACTTGAAGGGTTTACATTAACGGTTATCGTATTAATATCTGCCAAATCGACTACATCAATTGATTCAATAGTGGCAGCTTCAGAACCAGTAACCGTGATTACTCTGGTTTTAGGACAACCAAAAGTATTGGTAACATCAACACTATAAATTCCTGGTGTATTTACGGTTAGGGTTGGAGTTGTTACACCATTTGGGACATTATTGGTATACCATTGAAATTGATAGTCAGATGTTGGTGAACCATCCAGAATTCCGGCATCAATCAAAGCTTGTGTTGCGGGTAAACAAATGATAATGTTTTCTTCTAAATCTATTTTTGGTGTTGGATAAACTCTGAATGGAATAATCATCTGCGCTGTACAAGTTGTATTGATTGGATTTTCAACCACCACTCTCACATCTTGTGATTGTGTTCTAAACGGATTTGGCAACTGATTAGGTAAAGTACTCGGACTCGGAATAAGGACATTATTTTGGTCATAGTAATAAACATTTACCCCAGTTTGAGAACCAATAATTGTACTCAAAAAAGTTGAGGTATCAAAATCTATAAATCCATCTTGATCAACAGGATTTGGTTCATCATCACAAAAACTTGTTTTAGTAACAGGAATTGTAAAAGCTTCGGGCAAATCATCAACGATAAACTGTAGCGTTTCATCATCAAAACAAGGTTGTCCACCGGTTTGCGTATTATTATTTTCTACTCTTATAGTAATAATTTCCGAACCATTTACTTGAAATGGATTTGGTAATGGAGTTGAATACTGGGCACCACTAGCGCTGAAATATTTCACGTTTACACCGGTTTGTCCATTCAAAACGGTAGCCTG
The DNA here is from genome assembly GCA_043733645.1 of Flavobacterium sp. Taxonomy (GTDB): domain Bacteria; phylum Bacteroidota; class Bacteroidia; order Flavobacteriales; family Flavobacteriaceae; genus Flavobacterium. Next base: position 3,550 of record JAYTGH010000450.1, read on the forward strand.
TATAGTCGAAGTATCGAAACCATAAATGCCGTTCTGATCGTCATCACAATGACGAATAAGATTAGTAGCATTGATTGGATAGGCAGTTGGCAAAGCTTCGACAACCACATCGAATGTTTTGTATCCATAGCAGGAATTGTCTAAAGTACTTTCTACACGAACCCAAATTGTTTGCGAATTTGGGAAACCAATATTTCGATAATTGGTAGTATTTGTTATTGCCAATGAATTTCCAGCAACATCAGTTTCCGCAAGGAAATCGGCTTCGGTTTTATAATATTTTATACTGTAATTAGCACTCGGTCCAGGCAAAAAAGCAAGTAAATTATTGGTAATGCTTGTAAAATTGTAAGGTCCCGAAATTCCGTCTCTATCATTATTGACAGCATCCAGATAATCATCGCATAAATATTGATTTGGGACGACATAGCTTGGCGGAATTTGTGTTACCGATACCAATAAATCAATTCGGGCCACTCTAAAACAGCCATTGCTATTTTGAACTCTGGTATAAACAATCGCACTTCCGGAAGTATAGGCAATTGGATTGGCAATTAAAAAAGTATTGTTTTGAGTATTTGCCGCCGCAAGTGTTGTATAATATGTGAAAGTTTCATTCAAATAATTAGCTGAAATGACATCGTTTTTTTGAGTCAGATTGAAAGTTGAAATTCCATCAGTATCATCGTCACATTGTTTTAACGAGATTGGAGTGGTGATAACTGGCAAAGCATAAGTCGTAAGTGTAGCTACTGATGAATATAGTCCACAACCATTTCCATTTTTGATTAAGTAGCAACGATACTGATACCCAACCATAGTTGGCGTTACATTCGAAATCGTTAGTGCATTGGTTCCAGCACCCGAGTAGGTTGCGTTGTTAAAAATAAGCGACCAAGTTGCACCACTATCAGTCGACAATTGCCATTGATAAGTGTTTACTGCATTTGTACTGATAGTAAAAGTGACACTTTGCAGCTCGCAGGCTGTACTATTTTGTGGTTGTGTGTTGATTATTATTGGTGCCGCGGTAATATAATCTGAATTTGGATTTCCATAACCTGTTCCGCTTGTTACAAGTCCATTGTTGGGATTAACCGTTGGAGGTGATGTTCCGCCTAATAATCCGTCATGATTACTGTCTAAATAACCAGCTTCGGTTACATCATTACACAAATCATTATCGCTGTCGAGTTCTAAGGCGTTGTATATTCCATCAGCATCTGTATCGGCAAGAACATACATAGCTTTAATAATTCCACTATCGGCAGAAGTTTCTAATGGATTAAATAATCCGTTGGCGCCAAAATTTCCACCGTCTATCATTCCATTGCTATCAGCATCTGTAACATTAAAACCAGCTTCATCCAAATCGTGAATTCCATCATTGTCTGAATCTAAATCTAAATAATTTGGAACGCTATCCGTGTCAGTGTCAGCTGGAACAATTCCGGAACCAAAAACATCGTCAATACCGTCGCCATTAACATCAACATGTGAAAGTGTTATAGTACTTTGAGCTTGTGCTTCATATATATCGGCAATAGAATCATTATCGCTGTCATAATCATTTTGGTCAGCAACGCCATCACCATCGGAATCTTTTGGAATACAGGTAGCAATTAATTGCAATGCAACCTTGCTTGTGCTTGTGTCTGAAAGATTTATATTAGTTATAGTAATTGAATTGATTAAATTTCCTCTGATGGAAAAAGTTCCGGTTCCTGCGGCTAATGGGACACTATTATTCAATCGAAATCGAATTTCAAAGGATGAATATTGTGTAATGCCACTTTCATAAATTCCATCATAATTAGTGTCAATCAACAACTCATTGTTTGGATTTAAAATAGTCAGTGTTTTATTGACAGGACATGTTATTCTGATTTCTGTTGATGATGTAAATAAATCACTAGGATTGGCTATCGAAGCATATTCTATTGCTAAACTTATTGGCGAAGTGAAATTAGAAACCCTATAACTTAACGAGTTCTGCTCTCCTTGTGCAGCTTCTGTTACAAAATTTCCATTAGCATTACCAACAATTGGAGTCGCGGAAGGTGTTGCTGTTCCAGCAGTAGTTATTGCTCCTATATATGGATTATTATAACTGCCAGCTACAGCAATTGTTCCAGCTGCTGTATTGGTTAGGTTAAAATTTTGGTCACCAAATGATTCTGTGCAATTGGTAATTCCGTCATTGTCATTATCAAGGTCAATATTATCATTTACACCATCATTATCTCTATCATTTGGACAAGAACTTACAGGAATATTATCTGAATCTTGTGCAGCTAGACAGCCAGCAATAGTTGCCGAAACATAATAATATCCTGGGCCATAACCTGGTGGAGTTGCTGTAGTCTCTGTTGGCCGGTATATATTATTAGTGGCTCCAGGAATTAAAGCGCCATTAAAATACCATTGAAATACATCAAAAGGGCTGAGTGAATTTACACTTAAAACCGAATTAGGAATACAACCTAATTGTGTTATGTCGACTTCATTAAAGGATATTTCGGGCTTAAAAGTAAAACCAGAATAATACCCGCCAAAGGTTGCGGCTTGTTCAGAACCATAAGCAGCTAAATACAATTCACCGGATGAGTAAACTGACACATTTCCAGTCATTCCGGTCAGCACATAGGTTTCATAATTTGGATTTCCAGTTACTGATAATGGTCCAACAACGTTTACTCCGATTCCCGCTAAACTAGCTAAAGTATAGTTAGTTCCATCAATGATAAAATTCAGCGTAGCACCAGTTGTTGTTACCATAGTAACTCTTCCCGTAAAATGGCGTGTGCCAACATAATCAATATATGGAATATTATCAATAACTCTAGGTGTTTGACAGCTTAATGGCGGAACAAAAAACAGTTCCTGATTTCTTTGGTCTACAGCGCCATCATCACCAATACTTTGATAAGCAAAAACTTTTTTGTCGGAACTCACAAATAAACTTCCGTTTGCATTATAATTCGATCCGTCCAGAGCTAAATAATCTCCTGCATTTACTATTGTAAAAGTTGGTGTTGAACCATTTAGTGTTATTGTTGTGTTATCTTCATCGGCAACCAAAACTATTTTTTCCACATCATTAATACCAGTACTTTTTACGAAAATGTAATCTTTGGTTGTTATTTTTTCAGCTGGAACAATTTGGTCAAAACCTAAATCAAGATTACCAACAGCGTTGGTTCCGCCATAAGAGCCGCAGTTTACAGCTATAGGTTTGTCTGCTAAAACTAAAGAACCAATCAAACCATCTTTATTGGCCGCAGGGGCTGGTCCCTGAACTGCCATTACATAACTTTCACCTCTGTTTAAAACAATACTAAAGGGAGTACTTCCGGTACTACTATTGACAAGTTGCACACCAGTTTTCATTCCGCTAAAATTGACAGTAGTGTTATTTTCGGTTGCTAATACAGAAACAAAAGTATAGTGAACATCGCTAAAGTTTGTAACCAAAGTATTGGTGAAAGCTCCAACCCTAAAACGCAAACCAAGTGCAGCCAGTCCTTTTGAAACTATATTTCCGGCTTGATTTTCATTTCCTGCAACAATTCTCACTGAGACATAAACCAAATCATCTGCTTCAACAATATACCCTTTATTGTTCAAAACTGAACCAGCTATGCTGGCGTCGACATGTATTTGGGTATCGCTGCCTAATCCAATATCATAAACATAAGGAACATCTCTGGAAGTCGTTCCATAAATCGTATTTCCTCCAAGCTCTATAATCCTGAAGTTTACAGGATTGACGTTTGGTGTGGATATGTACATAAACTGTTCTTCAGGAATTACATTTGAAGAACCGGAAACAGGTGGGATATAATGAGTTTTACTAAATTGCGGGAAACAATTCAACGAAGAAAGCAAAACAAAAAGTAAATAGAAAGACTTCATTTTCATTCGCTAAAATTAGCAAATAAATAAGAAAACATAAAAAGAACTTTATCTATTTATGTTTTCTTTAAGAATTGATGGATGATTGAACTATAAATCTCTCTTTTTGATGATTTTGTAGGATGAGAAAATGAATATTCCTGTCCAGAATAAAACGATTAAAACTGTAGTAAAATGAACAGCATAATCTTTGATTTCTTTTACACCAGCCATCGTTGCAGCGGCTTTTACGGCTGATAGTTTTGTAAATGGTTCTATTAGAAGTCTTGACATGCCTTCCATTGGTAGAAAACCTTTTAAAGCTTCGGGAAAACCTATTTTAAAATAAACTAAAACAATTTCAAATATCAGCCATAAACCGATGAACCCTAATGCAAATGCAGATCGCTTAATTAATATTCCAATAAACAAACACATGGCTGAAAAACAAACCAAGCTAATGAAATAGGCAAATAAATATTCCATTTGGGAAAAAATAATATCAACATCAGTATAGGAAGAGTAAATCAGTCCTAGAATAAGCGATACCAAGAAGACAAATGCTGTTGAAATTAACGCAAATAAAATTGAGGTGTAAAATTTCGAAAGGATAAATTCCTTTTTAGTCATTCCATCAATAAGATTTTGTTTTAAGGTTCCATAACTATATTCATTAGATATCATCGAAACTATAATGATTCCCAAAAATACTTTTCCATAAATGGCAATGAAAGAATTAAAATGCCATATAAAGGGAAAGTTAAAAATACCTTGTTCAGCAAAATGTATTTTAAAATTGCCAAAATCAAATTTTACAGTTGCAATCAAAGCAATCAATGAGAGTAAAACAAAATAACTAATAGTCAATATTCTGCTGGCGCGGTTTTTCCAAATTTTTTGTAATTCTATGGCGAGTAATCTTTTCATATTAGTTTTTTGTTAATTCAAGAAATTGTTCTTCCAGACTCATTTTTTTATACACCAAATGGTTTAGGTAAATTCCTTTTTCTGCCAAATAACGATTCAAAAGTGAAGCCTCAAATTGGGTTTTAAAATGAACAATAACTTTTCCTTCAAGTTCCGAAATGTTTTCAACTTCGGGATGATTTTTCAGTGTTTCTATAAGTTTGGAATTGCTATCGGCCTTCAATTCAAAAAAGCGACCTTGATTGTTCATGCCATCAACGGTGCCGCTATACAGAATTTTGCCAAACCGTAAAACTAAAACATGGCTGCATACTTTTTCAACTTCATCTAATAAATGCGAAGCCAATAAAATAGTCGTTCCTCGTGAAGCAATCAAACGTATAATGTCGCGAATTTGATGAATTCCTTGTGGGTCTAAACCGTTGGTTGGCTCATCTAGAATTAAAATTTCCGGGTCATTTAAAAGGGCAGAAGCAATGGCTAATCGTTGTTTCATTCCCAATGAAAACGTTTTGAATTTGCTATTTTTTCTATCCTTAAGCCCAACAATTTCAAGTTTTTCATTTACTTTGGAATAATCGATGTTTTTTATTTTGCAAACCAATTCTAAGTTTTCTTGGGCTGTCATGTATGGATAAAAATTTGGGCGTTCAATGATGGCGCCAACTTTTTTTAGCGCTTCATGTGTTTGCATTGTTCCGTCAAACCAGCTGTATTCTCCAGAAGTTTTGTTGACTACATTAAGTACAATTCCCAATGTTGTAGATTTTCCCGAACCATTTGGTCCAAGGATTCCATAGACATTGCCTTTGTGTATTTCGAGAGAAACGTTATTTACGGCGTGAATTTTACCATAACGTTTGTGAAGATTTTTGATTGAAAGTATAGTAGATTCCAAAGATTCGTTTTTAAGGTTTTCGATATGACGAATATAACCTTATTTTGTTACGAGTCTTTCCTAAAGTAAAATTTAGACAGAAATTGTTTCTTTAAATTCAAATAAAAAAGCGTTTCATTGATGTCTTTAAGTCTCGAGGTCAATGTGATTTTTTGACCTCTGGTGTCGTTTGTTGCTTGTGCTTTGCAAGTTTTACATTCAAACTCACTGAAATGATTGTTTACTTTTTTGGTCTCTACAAAGCGATGCCCAAGTAAGGAACAGCGATAATTTTTTTTTACCATTCCATCAGTTATGTAATTTGTTTCCATGCAGTTAAGGTTTTACTCCGCTGCGCTCCATACAATTCGGCTCCGCCTCGGGTTGGTTTGGTCAAATAAACATAACCATTATATAGATTAAATACCAAAAATAATCGATAAAGTACGGTATTTTATTGATTTATAATCAATTATACTTACAAAACTTACAATGCAAATTAATTATAACGAACAATTGTTGGCTCACCAATTTGGAAATCGGGCAAGGATAAATCATCGTTTTTAAAAGTGTTGGTTTTGAAAACATTACTTCCTTGAAAAGGAATTGATGGGTAAAAAGAAAAGGATACCTGAAAACTATTAAACACTAAATAGTCATTGTTTATCAAAACACCTAAACTAAAAATAGAGTATAATTTACCATTCAGGAATTTGTCACTTTCATTGCCGAGCATGCCAAGCGTCATATTATAAAATGGACTAAAATGGAAACCGTGCCAATTTCCCGGAACATAGGTTTGTGTTTGAAAAGTTGTGATGAGTTTTTTGGTTCCATTAATCAAAGGATTATCAAAACCAGTGATTCCATTTTGTTCATTAACCGAAACTCTGTCTGTTATAATAGGAGCTCTATGGCTTCCAATGACTAATGTTGGTAGTATAAATTGTCTTACTCTCCAACTGCCTATGGATAATAAATTGGTAAAATAATTGGCTTCAACTCGCAAGGTTGTTTCCTGTGAATTGCCGTAATCAAAAAAACTTCCCATTTCAACATTTACGCCGGCATAGCCAATAGGTAAATATTCACCATAGGCAAATCGACCACCAAAATACGTCCTTCTCTTGTTATTTTTATCCTGAAAACCACCAGTTATGGAGTACACTTTACCATAAGGAACATCTTCAATAGTTCCGAAATTAAACAAATATTTATCTTCGGTAAACTTCCTGGTATTGAAACCTATAGTTGCTAAATATAATTTTTGTGAAGCAAAAAATTGCGACGGATCATATACCAAAGATGGTCTTTCTTTATAATTAACTGTCTTATAACCAAACGTAGTGACAAAATTTGTACTTCTGAAATCTTCTGTTCTTCCTTTAAAGATTTTAAATGAATGACCAATCCAATATTGCTGGGTTTCTAATTTAAAAACCTGTTTTGCAAAGACAGAAGTATTATCAGGTAATGAATCTACATAAAATCTGTTTTCAAAAAAAGCACCATAAGCAAGCCTTGTCAATGGCGAGAAGAATTGTCTTTCTAACTTTGCACTGCGTCTTATATTATCATGTATATCATTTTCATACGTGAAAGTCGCTTTTATGAAGGTGTTCTTTATATTATTGATAGTATAACGGCCTGTATATGCTTTTTTTCCGTCATCAAATCTTTTGGTAAAATCATTTTCAATTTCGTGACCAAGACCAAAAAAATTTCTCTCAGTTAAATCGAAATTACCTTTTGAACTTGAAGCAGCACCAGTTGGAATTAAAGACCATGAATCTAAAACCCGCACAGAAACATCAACGGAGTCTTTAGAACCTGGAATTTCAACAGGCTTAATAATGACGCTTCTGATATAGCGTTGTTTTCTAATCAAACGCTCCGATTCTTTTGCAACGAGTGAGTCTAAGGGTTCATTTTTCTTGAAAAGCAGCAAATTTCGAATCGTCCAGTTTTTTGTTTTCAAATGCAGTCGGTTTCCAAATCTTTCGAATCCTTTATTGGGTTCATCTTTATAATTATCAACGGAATAACCAAAAGGATCTAAAGTTTCAATCTTAATTTCTCTGATGATTTTGCCTTCATTCCTATCAAATGTTTTTTTGATTAGAAACTCTTTTCTAGCATTTTTTTGAGAAGTCGTTTCAACTCTTTTTGATTTAAAAAGCATGCGATAAACAAGCTGTTTGAACTTGCTTTTCTTTGAAT
>JAYTGH010000451.1:0-4367 GCA_043733645.1 Flavobacterium sp.
ATTTCAAATTGAAACCGGGACTTTTCTCCTTTTATAATAATAATTTTTAATTTCCGAATGTAAAGGCAACTGGTGCTCCACCATCAATAGAAATGGTAGCACTATTATCACAGTTACCAGTTCCATAGTCTAAAACCGCTGTATGGTTTGGTCTTGTAATGGTAAGTATACCGGAAACAATTCGGTATTGACAGTTCATTTCAATTCTTAAAGGACTAGCTTCAGTAACGGTATTAGTATTAATTACGCCATTTGGCTTTGTAGTGGTAACAGTACCATATAATTTATAAATATTATCATTTAAGTTGTCATTGTCAAAATGTTCAACACATTCTCTTGTTCTAGTTCCAACTCTTGTGTAAACATCACCATTAGCAAAGGTAACGGTCATATCAATGCTCATTGAGTGAATAGGGTGCGGAGTAGCAAGTAAAGAACTAGATGCCCAAGTTCTTGTTATAGTTTTATTTCCCTGAATTAAATTATCATTATGATAGAAGCCATCAAAACTATATGTAATAGTATGAGAGGTTGCGCTTGGGTCATAAACAAAAGTGATAATTATTTTTCCTTTCAAATTTGTTCCGTTAGCTAAAGTACAACCAGCGGCACTCGTGTGACTAAAGTCAATAGTTTTAGTAACGGTTTGACCTACAGTTGGCGCAGTTCCAAAAGCAGGGACTCTTGTTACATAAGCACAATCTGAAAGCATTGAATTTGAAATATCAGCTGTTTTTCCAGTTGAAGCATTTACATAAGTATTGGCTTCTTGCTCTTCAACAATATCGGCAACATCATTCGAAGCCTGATCAATTTTGCTACTTGTTTTCGCATCTAGTGCAGTTATACCAGTGTCTGAAGATGAGCTATCTTTAGAGCAACTAACACAAAAAATAATAGCTACTACTGCGGCTATTTTAAATAAAGACTTTGTTTTCATAATTAAAAAGATTTAAGATTTAGGATGTAAGAACATAGTTTTTTAAAAAGGTTTAATCAAAAGTAAAAAAATTTTTCAAACGATTCCATTATCGTATCTTTGAAAGCGATGAATACCACCTCACAAATAAAAAAACCCATTCAAAATGAAATGGAACTTTTTGAGAAAAAGTTCTATGAATCGATGACTTCAAAGGTTGCCTTGCTCAATCGAATTACCTATTATATTGTGAATAGGAAAGGTAAACAAATGAGACCAATGTTTGTTTTTTTGGTAGCCAAAATGCTTTCCGAAAAGAATGAAGTCAACGAAAGAACCTATCGTGGTGCCTGCGTAATCGAATTGATTCATACAGCAACTTTGGTTCATGATGATGTGGTTGATGATAGTAACCGTCGTCGTGGATTTTTCTCCATCAACGCTTTATGGAAAAATAAAATTGCGGTTCTCGTTGGCGATTACTTATTGTCAAAAGGATTATTGCTTTCTATTGATAATGGCGATTTCGATTTACTCCGAATTATTTCTGTAGCGGTTCGCGAAATGAGCGAAGGCGAACTGCTTCAAATAGAAAAAGCCCGTCGTTTAGATATTGTTGAAGATATTTATTATGAAATCATCCGAAAAAAGACAGCGACATTAATTGCTTCTTGTTGCGCGCTTGGAGCCAAATCAGTTTCTGAAAATGAAGCTCAAGTGGAAGCCATGCGAAAATTTGGTGAACTAATCGGAATGGCATTTCAAATAAAAGATGACTTATTTGATTATACGGATGATGCAATTGGAAAACCCACCGGAATTGATATTAAGGAACAAAAAATGACCTTACCTTTAATTCATGCTCTTAATAATTGTACACCCAAAGAAAAAAGCTGGTGCATCAATTCGATTAAGAATCATAATAAAGACAAAAAGCGCGTCAAAGAAGTCATCCAATTTGTAAAAGACAAAAACGGTCTGGCTTACGCCGAAGAAAAAATGGTAGAATTCCAGCAGGAAGCACTTCAAATTCTGGAAAAATTTCCCCAATCTGACTATAGAGATTCGCTTTCGCTTATGGTAAATTACGTTATTGAACGAAAAAAATAAAAAGATTTTAATATGTAAAGCATTGATTTTACTGATGTTTTAATTATTAAATCATTTAATCTTTAAATTTTTTAATACTTCATGCAACTATTTTTCATCTATCCTCGTCTATGCTAATAGAACACTAACCTATAGTTTTGAAAGTAATCAACTTACATCAAGAAGAAAAAGAATTAATCGAATTAGCTGTCGAAAATAATCGTCATGCACAACATCAGATTTATTCTAGATTTTCTGCAAAAATGTTGAGTGTTTGCCGCCAATACATAAAAGATTTACAGCAGGCTGAAGATATTATGATTACTGCTTTTATGAAAGTGTTTACCAATCTTCAACATTTTGAACACAAAGGCAGTTTTGAAGGTTGGATAAGAAGAATTATGATTAACGAATGCATTTCCTTTATCAGAGTTCAGAAAAAGGTAAAGTTTATTGAAGATGAAAATTATTTTGAAGAAAGACATAACGACATCGAAAGTAAATTTTCGGTAGAAGACATTCAGTTTTTGATTGATAATTTACCCGACGGTTACAAAATGGTTTTCAACCTCTATTGCATCGAAGGATTCAAACATCAGGAAATTGCAACCATGCTCGGAATAAATGAAGGCACATCAAAATCGCAATTATCACACGCTCGAAAAATGCTGCAAGAGAATGTTAAGAAACTAAAAAATTATCAAAATGGAACCGAATAAATTAGAAAATCAAATAAAAGAGAAGTTGAATTCGAGAGAAATTCAGCCCTCAGCTCAGGCTTGGGACAGATTAGATGCTATGCTTTCGGTTGCCGAAGAAAAAAAAACAAAACGACCTTTTGGCTTTTTATTTATTGCTGCCAGCATCACGGTTTTGCTAACAGTTGGTTTGTTTTTCTTCACACAAAATGGTACAAAAATTCAACCTAAAAATGATGTAGTTACTACAGAAACTAAAGATACAGTTCAAAAAACAGTTAACGAAATTTCAACGCCAATTGTAGAACAAAATCAGGAAGTTGTTTCAAATCAACCGACAACCGAGAACCGACAACCGACAACCAATAATCAACGAGTTTCAATCAGCAATCAAAAATCAGCAATCAAAAATCAAAAATCAATCAATCAAAACCCACTTATCAATCGCGACAAAGAAATTCAATATCAAATCAGTTCAGACGTAGCCCTAAAAGACCTACCAAAAATCGAAACTAGAAAAGAAATCGTAATAACTGGAGGCAATAACAATGCAAAATCTGACGAAGATTTATTAGCTAGTTTGGATAAAACAGCAAAGCAATATTCTAATAAGCAGTTTAATGTAAAAGTTGATGCCAAAAGCCTGCTTTCACAAGTTGACGGTGAATTAGAATTGACATTCAGAGAAAAAGTAATCAATAAAGTATCCAAAAATTACAAAGAAGTTAAAGTGGCTTTGGCCAACAGAAATAACCAATAATCATTAATCAAAAATTAAATCACAAATATCATGAGAAATTTCACCCTTTATTTAGCAGTAACAGTATGCCTTTTGGCAAGCAAACTATCAGCACAGGAAACTTCATTTGAATATCGCGTAAAACTTATTTCGAATAAAATAGAAGTTATTACCAAAGAAGAAAAAGCCGCTTTGAAAGTGGAATTAGAAGCAGTAAACAAAGAACTTGAGGCAGGAACCATCACCAAAGAACAAGCTGATGAAAAGAAAATGAAATTGGCAGAAACCCGTTCCAAAAATATTGAAACCCGCATTGGGCAAGCGCAAGACGAATTGAAAGACTTAGTAAAACTAAAAGTAGACGGAAAATTAAAAGAAAATGATGACCACGAAAGAATTGTGATTTCATTTCCTAAACACAAAAGCACAGAAAAATTTAAAAGATGGAAAGATTCTATTGCCAACGCATCTGAAAGAAGAACAACATCACAATTTGTATTTGCAGCAGGGGTAAATAATTTAGTTACCGATAAAGCTGTAGCACATTCCGATTATAGATACTGGGGTTCACACTTTTACGAATGGGGAGTTACCGCCAATACACGACTTTTTAAAAATGACAATTTATTGCATCTGAAATACGGAATTTCGGTAATGTATAACAACCTTCGTCCAACTGACAATAGATTGTTTGTAGCAAACGGAAACCAAACCGATTTGGAAACTAGTTCGGTTAATCTTCACGATTCGCGTTTCAGAAACGTTTATGTGACTGCGCCAGTTCATTTAGAATTTGATTTTACAAAAGCCAAAAAGAATGCCGAAGGAAAAACAATATTCAGAACTCATGAAGGCGTTCGTTTTGGCCTTGGTGGTTACGCCGGATTTAGAGTAAAATCAAAGCAAATTTTAAATTACGAAG
>JAYTGH010000452.1:0-4358 GCA_043733645.1 Flavobacterium sp.
ATCTTAAGTTTCTGTAAAATAAAAATTAGTGTAAAACAATTAAAAACATAAAAAACATGTCAGAACATAAAGTTTATTTAAGCTGGAAAAATGAAGGGGAAGATTTCTCTTACAAAACGTACGACCGCAGTCACTTGTGGAAATTTGAAGGGGGAACTTTAATTAAAGCTTCTGCGGCTCCTGATTATTTGGGTAAGTCAGAGTTGGTAAACCCTGAGGAAGCCTTTGCAGCATCCTTGGCAAGTTGCCACATGCTCACATTTCTCGCTATCGCTTCCATGAAAAAATACACGGTAGAAACGTATGAAGATAATGCAGTAGCCATACTGGGGAAAAATGAAAAATTAAAAATGGCGGTAACAACCGTGTATCTAAGGCCGAAAATTAGTTTTAAAGGAGATAGCATACCTGATAAAATAATAATAGATGAAATGCATCACCGTGCCGACCAAGAATGTTTTATTGCCAATTCGGTTTTAACAGAGATAATTGTTGAGCCGGTGTATTAAAGTAATGGAGAAAGGTTGAATGATTTTTTTGGATTTAAAAATTAAGGTTTAATATGTAAATGAACAGGCTAAATAAGTCAGTCAATTTAAAATACAAATTTATTCAATAGACATGGATACTACTTCAGAACGCAAAAATAATATACCCAGCCGAACCGGAGAATATAGTCAATTCAATGTATATGATTGGCTTGCCGACATACCATTGCCACCCAATCAACAAACATTCAACATTGTTGAAATAAAGTTTAAAGGGGGGCGTAAAGATTTTTATATAAATCCTGAAAACATCAACCTCAAAAATGCTGATATAATAGTTGTTGAAGCCTTAAGTGGGCATGATGTCGGGCATGTATCGTTAACAGGAGAGTTGGTTCGTTTGCAGCTAAAAAAACACCATATCCGGATGGAAGATGTCATTAAAAAAATCTATCGAAAGGCAAGACCGAATGATATTGGAAATTGGAAAATAGCTAAAGCCTTGGAATCTGAAACGATGTATAAAGCCCGCGTTTTAGCTAAAGATTTGAACTTGAAGATGAAAATATGTGATGTTGATTATCAGGGCGATAAAACCAAAGCCACATTCTACTATACCGCTGAAAATCGTGTAGATTTCCGGGAACTGATTGTAGTAATGGCTGAATCCTTTCATATACGGATTGAGATGCGCCATATTAGTGTGCTGGAGGAGGCCAGTCGTTTAGGTGGTATTGGTACATGTGGAAGAGAGTTCTGTTATTCTACATGGTTAACCGACTTTAATACTAACGCTACATTCTATAGCAGAAGAAAACGTAAGCAATGGACTGAATTCAAATGTTGTTTAATAGAAGATCGAGAAAATAATAAATCTCCTTTGAAGGACAGTGATCTTAATAGTATTGGAACGCTTAAAGGTATCGCTAGCCTTCAAAAAACAGATATTAAAAAAAATATAATGTGGTTTAGTTACCCGAATGAAGACAATTTAATACCTGTGAAAATCACAAGGGTTAAAGAAATTCAAACACTAATTAAAGAAGGCATGATTCTGAAAGATTTAATGGAAGAGTCAGAAACTATAATTAAGGAACCGGTTATTGATAAGGTCTTAGATTATGTAAATGTGGTGGGACAAGATAGTATATCACGATTCGAGAAAAAACGGCAAACTAAACACAAACATAAAAAGCACCATCGTTAAATATACTGAATCGTGGTAGGTTTGCAATTCGAAAAGCTACTTAGATTCAGTTGTGCTGAGCGAAATGAGTTTGCTTTTACTTACAAACTCATTCAGTCGAAGTATACCTATTTAGCCCGCTGATAAAATAACACAAATATAAATAACACAAATAAAAGAGGAATTAATTTACGATGAACCGGAACCTTAATGACGGCATAAATTTTTTATCAAAACTCAGCATTCGTAGAGCGATGAATGTAGTGAAAGTAGTAGGCAGCTACTATGTTTCTAAATGGAGTGGCAAGCCGGTTCACTGGGGAATGCCTTTAAGTATTTCATTTGAACCAACCACTTCGTGCAATCTTCGTTGCCCACAATGTCCGAGCGGACTACGTTCATTTACACGACCAACAGGAATGCTTGATGCCGATTTTTTTAAGAGTACAATAGATGAAATAGAAAAAGATTTATTGTATGTGATTTTTTATTTTCAGGGCGAACCATACCTAAACAAAAATCTTTTAGATTTGGTAAAATATACTTCATCGAAAAAAATATACACTGCCACTTCCACCAATGCGCATTATCTGGACGATGACAATGCACATAAAACGGTTGAATCGGGTTTGGATCGATTGATTATTTCCATTGATGGAACAACACAGGAAACCTACCAAAGTTATCGTATCGGTGGGCATTTAGATAAAGTAATTGACGGAGCCAAAAATGTAGTAAAATGGAAACGCAAATTAAAATCAAAAACTCCGCATCTTATTTTTCAGTTTTTGGTGTTAAAACAAAATGAACATCAAATTGAAGAAGTAAAACTTCTTGCAAAAGAAATTGGAGTGGATGAAGTCGCATTAAAAACAGCACAGATTTATGATCACGAAAACGGCAGCGATTTAATCCCGATAAATGATAAATATTCTCGTTACCAATTGCAGGCAGATGGTGCCTATACTATAAAAAACAAACTACTCAATCATTGCTGGAAGTTGTGGCACAGTTGCGTAATTACATGGAACGGCACAGTTGTTCCATGCTGTTTCGACAAAGATGCAGACAATAAAATGGGTGATTTAAAAAAACAATCTTTTTATGATTTGTGGAATAACTATACCTACAAAACATTTCGTGCTTCAGTTTTAAAATCACGCAGTGAAATAGAGATGTGTAAAAACTGTACAGAAGGAACCAAGGTATGGGCATAAGTGAATTGTTATTGACAATGAATAAAACAAAAAAAGCAGAATTTCTTTCTTTACTAAAATAAACGATTGAACAAATGACACAAACAACACAAATTGAAAAAACATCTCTCTTTGATGTTCAGAAAATTCGAAAAAATTTTCCAATCCTTTTTCGGACGATGAACAATAAGCCATTGATTTATTTCGATAACGGAGCTACTACACAAAAGCCGCAACAAGTGATTGATGCCATCGTAAAATATTACACCGTGCAGAATGCTAACATCCACCGCGGGGTTCACAGCATGAGTCAGGATATAACTGTTGAATACGAGAATGCCCGTGTTACTGTTCAAAAACATTTAGGCGCAAAACATGAGCATGAAATAATTTTTACAAGAGGAACTACCGAGAGCATCAACTTTGTAGCCACTACGTTTGGGAAAATATTTGTGAATGCCGGAGACGAGATTATCGTGAGTGAGATGGAGCATCACAGTAATATTCTTCCGTGGCAACAGTTATGCGAAGAAAAAAATGCGGTACTAAAAGTTATCCCCATTACCGACAGTGGAGAATTGCAGATGGACGAATACAAAAAACTGCTTTCGGAAAAAACAAAATTGGTTGCCATTACTCACGTGTCAAATACGCTCGGCACGATAAATCCCGTAAAGGAGATGATCGCTATTGCTCACGCAAAAAACATTCCAGTGCTTGTGGATGGAGCCCAATCAATCCCTCATATAAAAGTGGATGTGCAAAATTTAGATGCAGATTTTTATTGCTTTAGCGGCCACAAAGTTTATGCTTCCACAGGTGTAGGTATTCTTTACAGCAAAGAAGAATGGCTTAAAAAACTTCCGAACTATCAAGTGGGAGGTGGAACCATCAAAACAGTTTCGTTCGATAAAACAGAATACGCAGAATCCCCTCTTCGATTTGAGGCAGGTACTCCGAATATCGAAGGAGGAATTGGGCTTGCAGTAGCACTGGATTACATCAACGCACTTGGCCTGGAAAATATTGCTGCTTATGAACACGAACTACTTTGGTATGCTACAGAAAAACTTTCTGCAATTAACAATTTGCGGATTATCGGCACAGCAAAAGAAAAAGCAAGCGTAATTTCTTTTGTGGTGGACGGCATCCATCCGCTCGATATAGGAATGCTTCTTGATGCACAGGGAATTGCAGTACGAACAGGGCACCACTGTACGCAACCACTAATGGCACATTATCAAATTCCGGGGACTGTGCGTGCAAGTTTTTCATTTTATAATACAAAGGAAGAAATAGATGTTTTCGCAAACGCCATTGAGAAATCAATTAAACGAATAAACAAAAAATGAAAAAAGGCATGTCAATTTTAACAAAGCAAATAAAAATTAATTGTAAAACCCTCAGGGTGGCATTGCTCTTACTGTTTTCTCTTTTCATGTTTCAAACAATCCATGCTGCTGATAATACTTTGCAAAAGCAGGTGCG
>JAYTGH010000453.1:0-4356 GCA_043733645.1 Flavobacterium sp.
AGAGATGTCAAAGATTACTTTTTAAAGTTAGCCAAAAGAGCCACTACAATTCTCGAAAAAGTTGGCTATAACTTTTGTCCAAATGGTCATATGGCAAGCAATATGCTTTGGTGCAAATCAATGTCTGATTGGATTAAACAGTATAATAACTGGATGAAAACTCCAGGTGAAAAGTCAAATGATATTAGCAGTATATTTTTTGATTATGAGCTTGTTTTTGGCGAAGGAAAAATTGAAGACTCGCTTGATGATTTAATTTTAAAGAACACTAAAAACAACCCTTTATTCTTTGATTATCTTGGAAACGATGCCTTGAGAAAACATCCACCAGTAAACTTTTTCAAGAAATTTAATTTAGAAGAAGAAGGTGAACATAAAGGAAAATTTGATATTAAAAATAGAGCCATTATGCCTTTGGTTGATGGTGCCCGACTCTTTGCAATAAGTTTGAATTTGAAAGGAATAAATAATACCTATTTAAGATTTAAACAGTTGGCTATGGTAGATCCTAAATTTTCTGAAATCTATTTAAATTGTGCCGATGCCTTTTTAATTTTATCAAAATTCAGAACGCTCGAAGGCCTAAAAAATGATAGCACCGGTGATTATATCAATGTAGAAGAGCTTTCAAAAGTTGATAAAGAAAAAATGAAAAATGCTTTGCTTCCAATGAAAGAACTGGAAGAATTAATAAAAGATAAATTTCAATTAACTCAATTCTCTTAATATGTTAGATTGGATAAAAAACATCAATAAAGAACATCCTGATTTTTGGAAATCATACGTAGCAAAGTTTGAAAGCAAATCGAACAGGTATGTTGTTTTAAGTACAGAAACGACAGGCTTGAATCCAAAAAAAGATGTCATTCTATCCTTTGGAGCTATTGGTGTTGTTGATGATGTTGTTCGTATTGGAGATAATTTTGAAGTGGTAATTCTGCAATATAAATACCTTCATGACAATGGCTTATCTAATGAGTTTTTGATTGAAAGTAAATTGTCAAAACTCGCAGAACCTCAAGCAATACAAGCGTTAGTAGAATATATTGGGAATGCGGTTTTAGTTGGTCACCGAATTCATTTTGACATCGAAATGATTAATGATGTGTTAGAAAAAATGGAATGTGGGAAGTTAAAGAATGAAGCATTAGATGTCGAAATAATGCATCAAAAATTAATGGACATCACTAAATCATTTTCATTAGAAGACTTAATTAAGCACTATAAACTTCCTTTAAGTGAAAGAAACTCAGCATCAGATGATGCTTATTCTATTGCATTATTATTCGTAAAATTAAAAGCCAGACTTGGTTTTAAATAAAAAACCCACTCTACTGAATGGGTTTTTAAACATATCAAAATTTAAACAAACAAACTATTTTTTCTTCATAAACATATTAGTGTAATATTTTTTTCCGGTTGTTTCATCAACTGTAACAGATACTCCAATATGAGTGAAATCACCTTCGATGTTGGCTTTGTGGTCAGGGCTGTTTAGCCAAGCACTCATGGCACTTTCCGGAGTTTGATAATTGTAAGCAATATTTTCAGCGACTTTTGTTGCGCCTAATACTTCAATCAGATTGTCAGCTCTTTGTTGAAAATAATCGTGATTCACTACTTTATTATCAATCATGTAAATATTGTGTTCTTGTGATTTATAAGATATGTGATTAAT
Organism: Flavobacterium sp.; assembly: GCA_043733645.1. Taxonomy (GTDB): domain Bacteria; phylum Bacteroidota; class Bacteroidia; order Flavobacteriales; family Flavobacteriaceae; genus Flavobacterium. The sequence continues at coordinate 1,679 of JAYTGH010000453.1, forward strand.
TACTTCAAGAGTATTTAATCCAATGCTTTGACGATAGTTGTTAACTAGTGTAATAATTTTCAACTCGCTATCATTGTAATTGTAGGTAGTTACAACTTTATTGTCAGTTGAAGAACCTTCTGAAGAATCAGAAGAACAAGATACCATTGTGAACACAATTGCTAACGGCAACAATGCTCTAAACATTTTTGCTTTCATAGTATAGTAGGTTAAGTTTTTAATAAAGTAGATGTGGGGCAAACACTTTATTTAGATTAATAGGTCAGAACGTATTGTTTGATTTGGTTAGACAAGTTTACATCTTTTATCGTTTAAAATACAAATAAAATCGATGAAGTACATTATTTTGTTTTTAATATAGGTATAATTCTTATATTTTAACATATAATGGCGGAGAATAGATTTAAGTGTTTTTCATTTTCGAATCGCAAAACTCAATTATTGAAATATATTTGTCAATTAAAAAATTAACGTCTTTTGATAACAACCATTTCAAATTCAGAATTATCCATTATAATAAATCATAAAGGAGCCGAATTGATTTCGTTAAAAAGAATTGATTCAAACAAGGAATTCATTTGGGAGGGAAACCCAAAGTATTGGGGAAAGCACTCACCTATCCTATTTCCAATAGTTGGCACTTTAAAAAGTAATGCCTATACCTATAAAAACAATACTTATGAGCTAGCTCGTCATGGGTTTGCCAGAGATATGGTTTTTGATCTGATTAACCAAAATGAAAACGAAGTAATTTTTTCCTTATCATCAAATGAAGTAACAATAGAAAGATTTCCTTTTGAGTTTGAATTGCGGGTAACGTATACTTTGAAACACTCTGAATTAACTATTGGCTATCAGGTTATCAATAAAGATTCTGATGCTATGCCTTTCTCAATCGGTGGTCATCCGGCATTTGCTTTACCCAAAAATTTCGAAGAGTATAGTTTGCAATTTGAAACAGCTGAAGTTTTAACCTGCTATCAATTGGAAAATGATTTGCTTTCAGAAAAGACAAAATCAATAGAATTATTAAAAAATAGATTGCCCCTAACCTATTCTCTTTTTGAAAGTGATGCGTTGATTTTTAAAGAATTAAAGTCAAAACAAATCCAAATTCTCGAAATGGGTATTCCAATTTTGAATTTTAAGTTTAAGGATTTTCCGAATTTTGGAATTTGGACGAAAATGAATGCACCATTTATATGCCTCGAACCTTGGGCTGGTTATTCAGATGTTTTAAATACTACCGGAAATATTGTAGAGAAAGAAGGAATTCAACTGCTTGATGGTAATGCTTCAAAAGAATTTAATTTTAGTATTGAAATTCTATAATTTTACTAAAGAAAACCACATAGGAACATAGAAAAAAGAATATGATAGACCAATTCTTGGTTTCATAAAGCTATATTTTGACTATAAAAAGTGAAACATCTTGATTAAATTTGTAAAATCTATGACTTTATGTGGTTATAAATACTATAAATTTGAACTTCAACATCAATTAATTTTATAAGGAAAATATGCTCACAATCAATTTTCATCCTTTTCAAAATATAGAAACCGAACGATTGCTTTTGCGTCGTTTAGATGCTACTGATGCTGAAGAAGTTTTAGCGCTCCGCGGTAATCCTGAAACCATGAAGTATATTCCTCGACCTTTGGCTAAAACAACCGAAGATGCTTTGGAACACATTGCCACGATTGAAGATAAAATCGTTAATAACACCGGAATTAATTGGGGAATTACCCTCAAAGGAAACCCAAAAATAATTGGTATTATTGGGCATTACAGAATTTCAATGGAAAATCACCGTGCTGAAATTGGCTATATGTCTTTGCCAGAACATAACGGAAAAGGCTATATGTCGGAAGCTATAAAAGCGGTAGTAGCTTATGGTTTTGAGCAAATGAACCTACATTCAATCGAGGCTATTATTGATCCTGATAATACCGCATCGGAAAGAGTTTTGCAAAAAAATGGTTTTGTGAAAGAAGCTCACATTCTGGAAAATGAGTTGTGGGAAGGAAAGTTTTTGGATACGGTGATTTATTCTTTACTTAAAAGGAATTGGAAAAAATAATTAGTTGTTGAGCTTTGGCAAAGTCCTAATATACAAGTCTTCAACCTGTTTCCTCGCCCAATCTGTCTTTCTCAAAAAGGTCAAACTTGATTTTATGCTGGGATTACTGGTAAAACATTTAATTCTAATTAATTCTCCAAGCGTATCAAAACCATAAAATTCAACAAGAATTTCAAGTATTCTTTGAAGTGTGATGCCGTGAAGCGGATCTTTTGATGTATTGTTTTGCATGAGGTAAAAATAGAAAAAAACCTGCTATTTGTCATTCCGAGGAACTAGGAATCTTTATATAATACTCAAGTTTGTTGAGATTGCTACGCCAGTTCGAGAATAGCTCTCGTGTCCTCGTTCCTCGGAATGACAAAATTGGAAGTTCCATTAGTTACATTGGCATATCCATTAGTTACAATGGCAAATCCATTAGTTACATTGGTATTGTTATTAGTTACAATGGCATTTCCATTAGTTACATCGCCATTGTTATTAGTTACATTGGCACATCCATTAGTTACATCGCCATTGTTATTAGTTACATTGGCACATCCATTAGTTACATCGCCATTGTTATTAGTTACAATGGCAAATCCATTAGTTACA
>JAYTGH010000454.1:0-4311 GCA_043733645.1 Flavobacterium sp.
CCCGTAAAATTAAGCGTGTTGGAAATGATGAGTGTAGGGGTTATAGGAGGTGCAATTTGCCATACATTAATTAAAGGCGATAGATCACTGCTTTGAATAGATGATAAATACCAGGTTTGGAACAACTGAGGGTCTTGTGAAAAACAGTTTATACTGCAAAGTATTGTAGCTAGTAATAATAAGTGTTTCATCTTTGACTGATTATGTTATTGATATGACTGTTATTTTGCTTAGCTAATGTACTACTTTTTTAACACTTCTTACTGGGATGCTTTTATTGTTTTCGTTAAAAAAACCTTCCACCCATTTCAATTTTCCTGTAGGGAGTTTTAAAAAACTCATCTGCTTTTTTATTAAATTCATTACTATACACTATCAAAGTGCTGTGTCCTGAGTTGGGCAATATCCACAGATAGGCGTTTTCTATATTTTGAAAGATGGTCAGCGTGTGGCTTGGTTTCAGGATGTCATGATCGCCACCAACAACTAGTGTAGGGCATTTTATCTTCTTTACATCAGCAATGGGAATATGCGGTTGTTCAACCAATAGCCTGAATAATTTATATTGGTGTTTTTCTTCTTCTGTCTTATCTTTTTTGTCTTTTAGCTGGGCAAAGATACCTTCCGCCCAATCATGCACATCTGTTTCTACGGCTGTAGTGTCGGGTTCTAAATTGGCTCCGGTAACCATTAGTTTTTTTACCTTTTCGGGATGGCGTATGGCCAATAATAAGCCTTCGATACCGCCATCGCTCCAGCCAATGACATTGGCAGAAGGAATACCTATTTTGTCTAATAAGGCAGCATAATCATCGGCTATCATTTCATAAGAAAGTGAATCTTTGGTTTCAATAGACTTGCCCTGTGAACGGCTGTCAGCAATAATGACTTTATAGTTTTTGGCGAAGACCGGAATCTGTTTTACAAAGTTATTGATACTTCCTCCATTGCCATGAATCAGCAGCAAAGGTTCGCCACTACCATACACTTCATAATACATCTTAAACCCACGGACCTCACAGTATTTGCCTACTTTGTCATCCTTGCCATAGGTGGTGGTTTTCATCAGATTACTATAGTCGTCTTGAATGGCTTTTAGTTCTTGTTGGGCTGTTACTGCAATGGTAAAGAATAATAAAGAAAGAAGAGTTTTCATAAGAATAGTGATTAGTTGTTGGTGATGTAAATTTAGCAAAATACTTTTAACTATTCCATTCCTGATTTTTGCTTATTTTTGTCATTTCTAAAATGTCTAAAAATCTAATTATCTAACAATCTAAAGATGGCAAAGTGGCAGGAAAGAACGGAGCTTTTATTTAAAACTGAAGGTTTAAATAATTTAAAAAATGCAAATGTATTAGTCGTTGGACTTGGTGGCGTGGGTTCATTTGCGGCAGAGTTTTTAGCACGTGCTGGTGTGGGCAACTTAACTATTGTTGATGGCGATGTGGTGGATATTACGAATATTAACAGACAACTACCTGCTTTGCATTCTACTGTTGGGATGCCAAAAGTGCACGTTGTTGGTGATAGATTGATGGATATTAATCCGGAACTAAACCTGACAAGGGTAGAGGAATTCCTTTCTCCGGAACGCTCTTTAGAAATTGTGACTCCCAATTTTGATTATGTCTTAGATTGCATCGATAGTGTTACACCAAAACTAAACCTGATTGCTGCCTGCAAAAGAAAGCGGGTCAAAGTGATTTCGAGCATGGGCGCAGGAGGAAAGATGGATGCTTCGAAGGTAAAAGTTGCGAATATCAAGAATACAGCGCATTGTCATTTGGCGAAGACCATAAGAAAGCGTTTGAAAAAAGTGCATATAGACAAATTGAAAGTAGTTTACTCTTCTGAAATACAGGATGCCAGCAGTTTGAAAATGACTGACGGAACCAACTATAAACGCTCGTTTTATGGAACCAACAGTTATATGCCCTGCCTTTTTGGTTTGTATGCGGCGGAAACGGTGATTAGATATTTATTAAAAAAAGAAGTGTAAGATGACAACTCAGGTAAACCCCAAAATCAAGATTCCGTTGACAACTTCCGGTAAAATAGTAGAAGCTATTGGCTTGTTATTATTGTTTTCGTTTTGGTATTTTACGTTGTCGCATTATAGTCAGTTACCCAACATTATTCCAACACATTACGGAACCAATACTGTAATCGATGGTTATGGTAGTAAATGGAATATTATTATGCTGCCAATAGTTGCTACCATTCTATATTTGGGTTTGACAATAGTAGCAAGGTTTCCGAACAAAATGAATCATCTCGTTACTATTACTGAAGCAAATGCAAGGAAACAATATTCGATAATAACCGAAATGTTCAGGATATTGAAGATTGCGATTGTGATAGTTTTTTTTCTAATAGCTTTTGAAACCGTTCAGATAGCATTGGGTTTGCCTGATGTATTAGGAAAATGGTTTCTGCTAATTGTATTTACGTTGCTATTTGCACCGCTTTTCTACTTTTTGATTAAATCTTCTAAGAACGCTTAAAAATGATACAAACCGTAATTTTCGATATGGATGGTGTTATTGTTGACACTGAGCCTGTTCACCATTATGCCTACAACGAGCATTTTAGGCAACTCAGTATTGCTGTTTCTCCTGAACTATATGCTTCGTTTACAGGCAATTCTACCAAGAACATTTTTGAACGATTGAAGGTTCAATTTAATCTGCCTGAGGAAGTTGAAGACTTGGTTGAAACCAAGCGCAACTTGTTTAACGATGCCTTTGATAGTAAAGCAGATTTATATTTATTAGATGGTGTAGAAGATTTGATTAAAGATTTGCACAGTAACGGTATGCAGTTGGTGTTGGCTTCCTCTTCAGGAACGGTAACTATCAACAGAATTTTCAATCGCTTCGGATTACATCACTATTTTACTCATATCGTTTCCGGAGAAGATTTTCCGAAGTCTAAACCGCATCCGGCTATTTTCATAAAGGCTGCCGAGTTAGCTCAAACTCCTGTAGAAAACTGTATTGTCATTGAAGACAGTACCAACGGAATAATGGCTGCTAAAGCTGCCGGTATTTATTGCATTGGTTATGATAGTTTTCATTCAAAGATGCAGGATTATTCATTGGCTGATAGGGTAATTAGTGATTTTAGGGAATTGAGTTTTGAGATTATAAAAAGTATAAACACATAAAAAAAGCCAGTTCTCACTGGCTTTTACTATTATTTTTATAGAAGTTTTATTTTTTAACTTCTACTTTTACATTTTTACCTTTTACATCAACACCGTTGCTGTCAACTTTTACAGAAGTTCCACTTTCAGTTTCGGTAGGAGCCGGAACTTCTTTTACTACAGTATCTTGTACTACTGTTGTAGTTTCAGTAGATTCCGTTGTTTTTTCTACTTTTTTATCACATGAAGTTATCATTAAAAATGAGAACAATCCAATGCATAAGACAATCTTTTTCATATAATTTATATTTTGAGTGAATGGTAAAGGTAGTCTAATAGCCGCCGCTAAACTATTTATTATCAATTTATTAATTAGCCAACAGCAACTTTATAAACTCTCAAGCATTTTTCTCGTGCTTCTTTGTGATCTACGATTGGTTGCGGATATTCTAAAGTATTCAATTCGGGTATCCATTTTTTGGTGTAGATCAAGTCTTTATCAAACTTCTTGATTTGTTCTGTTGGATTGAATATTCTGAAATACGGTGCAGCATCAACGCCGCTTCCTGCTGCCCATTGCCAATTGCCCACATTGCTGGCTTGTTCATAATCCAATAGCTTGGTAGCAAAATACGTTTCGCCCCAACGCCAATCGATTAGTAAATGTTTGCATAGAAAACTCGCCACTATCATCCGAACCCGGTTGTGCATGTGTCCGGTGGTGTTGAGTTCTCGCATTCCTGCATCTACAAAAGGGAAGCCTGTTTTTCCTTCACACCATTTTTGGAACAAGTCTTCGTTGTTTTCCCATACAATAGCGTCATACTTTGGTCGGAAACTTGCATTAGTTGTTTGTGGAAAATGCCAAAGTATTTGCATAAAGAACTCACGCCAAATCAACTCTTTCAGAAACGTTTCGTTTTTACTTTCGATTGCTTTTGAAACCATCTTCCGAATAGAAACAACTCCAAAACGCAAATATATTCCAAGATAAGATGTTTTATTCATTGCTGGAAAGTTGCGGGTTGCTTCGTAATTATCGATTAAAGCATCGGTTATATCATAAGGCGTAACCTTAATTTTTGAAGTTTCAAAACCAATGGCTGCCAAACTCAAAAAAGAATAGGAGTGACCTATAATTTTATTTAATAACTCTTCTGATT
>JAYTGH010000455.1:0-4307 GCA_043733645.1 Flavobacterium sp.
TAAAGTCTAAAGTTATACACTTTTTTGTTTCAATGCAATGACTTAAATTTTGTATATTTGGAATGTTAGAATTTAAAATTGAATGTACAAAAATGCCACCGTTTTCTACTTTATCTCTCACGTGAAACGTAAGCATTCAAAAGACAGTGGCAGTTATGTTTTATAGCGGTGGTAATTTACTGAAATATTCGACAAAGTTTTTTAATGCGTACAATCCCCAAGTTATTTTTGAAATGCTCTGAACGTCTTTTGCATATACAAATTTAATTTGGGTTTCGTTTGCTTCGCCCTGTTCGATAATTCTGTGTTTGAGTAGGTTGTATTTTAACTTGCTGTAAGCCGTTGTACTTTCTTTGCTCCCCTTTGTGTCAACTATGTAAGTTATGCCGTTTAGCTTGAAGATAAAGTCAACTGTAAGAGTTACACAACTGGCAGACGAACCGTTTAAGAGTAAAACCTTTTTACTTTTGTACTGGGTTTCACCTGTCAAATTAAAAAGATATTGATACTCAAACTCAATGCCTATCCTCTTTAGGATTTCATAAAAATCGTATTCGATGGTACTATCAAATTCTAATCCATACTTAAAAACCTTTTTGCTGTTGGTGGGTCTGAAAACCTGCTTTTTTGTAAATGTACTGGCTGCCATATCTATCTATATTTTATTAATAAAGATATGGCTTTTTGTTGATATTACCCCTCTTTTTCATCAAAAAGATTCAAAATTTTTAACGGCTCAATGCGTTCTTTTTTCTTCTTTTTGGGCTTTTCAGTTGTTGCTATTTTGGAAACAACTGGACAATTGTTTTTATAGTCCCATTCATGTGTTACGGTTTGACCATTTGCGGAAACTTGAAGTCTGCCACATTGTTTTAATACTCTCATTAATCCGTTACCCATTTTTTTAGTCCTACTCTATTTTTTAATTATTTTAAGAAACAATATAAACAGCTTTTAATTTATGATACGCCACTGGCTTATTATTAACAGTTCCAATAAAATAAATAGGGATTTCCGTATCTTCTGAATCTTCGCAAACTGTTAGTTTCATTAATTCACTATCTACTATTGCTAAAACTGTATCACCATCGTTTAGGTGAAGTTGATAGTTTTGAGGTTCTACTTTTAAAAGATATATTTCTACTTCTGCATCAAAATATTTTTTGAATGTCATTTTCTTTATTGTTTACTGATTGTTTTAAATTATTATTTGAATTTTTACCAATACTCCACGCTCAATATTGTACACCACATTTTTTACAATGTGCGGCACGAATGATAAATTTATTGTTTCCCCTATGCGTGGTATAGGGATAGCCCATTGAGAGGATGGATAGTTGCAAAAGTGCTGACCATCTTTTACTATTTCGATTAGGCTTTTTTCTGTGAATAGTTTTTCAAACATGGTATTTTTTTTTAATTGTTTTTATCGGTGTGGGCAATCTTCTTTTCTATCGTGTAACTTAGAAAAATCAACCCGCCCCTGCTTTATCCGAGCCTTTTGTTTCTGCGTGTCAATTTCTAAGACTTCTACTTGAATCGGTAGGCAAAGACAATTCATTGCATAGTAATTTTTACCTACCTTTATTCCTTTCATTGGCTTAATTGTTTAAAAAAAAGATATACGAAAATATTCGCCTGTTTCATCTTTTGCAAAATAACTATCATATCCTGTTTCACCTGATATTACTTGAATAGCAGTCTTATCATAACTGCTTATCGAGGAACAAAGAAAATTGTTGCCATCTCCTTCTAAAGACCACCAAAAAAATATGTGGTCAAAATTGTTGTTTTTAATGATTTGCTTTAATTCTTTTATGTCCATTTCTTTTAATAGTTTAAATTATGATTAAAATCTACCGTTTTGCCCTTTTTTCTTCCTCAATATTCCTTTCGACATTTCGGATTTGACGGGTTAATTGGTTGTACCTTCTTAGAGATATAATTGCACCAATTGCGCATAAAGCGAAGATTAAATTAATTATCATTTTATTGAATTGGTTTGGTGTGAAATAATTTAATAATCAATTCTGAAATAATGATTTTTATCATCAGGCTCTTTGTCCGTTGCCCATAGTCCGCAAGTCCAGTCTTTATGGTGTTCTAAGTGTTTATTTTTTTCTTCAAGCGTTTTTCTTGTTGAAATTTCTTTACTTAGTTCTATTCTCAAATTTTCGGATTCTTTGATAAGTGGATATATTTTTCTCATAATATCATCTTTAATTAATCTTTCGATTTGAGTTGTAGTAATGCCACCTAAACACTGGTTCACAATTTCACTAAATTGGTCTCTATTCATTTTAAATAAGGTTTAAGTTTTATCCTTTACTGAGGATAAAATAGGTTAATTAATTTGTGGTTTCTTCTGCTATTTCCGACCTATACATATCAATAGCTTTTTCTATAATTTCAGATATATGACACCTTTCGGAAACAGATTCTTTTTTAAGAAATTCTAACATATCTGGTCTTATGCTTGTCGTAAATTGATTTTTTTTTGATTTTGTTAAAAAGCATTTATTATGAATGGGCTTGAAATGATGAATTAGTGCGTTTTCTGCCTCATAAAAATGTTTATTAGATATAATCCAAGCAAAGGTATCATAATCTTTATCTTTTCTGTGCTGCCCAAGCCTTGCGATACTTTGGCTTTGACCTATGTATATAACAACATTATTTTTAATTAAAAAATACACAAACCCTTCTTGGAAATTATCCATATATTTATATTTTGAGGCTACTCCTTTACCATTTTTTGCAACTTTTAAAAGAATATTAATATCATTTTTCGATATTGCCTCTTTCGATAATAAATTTAAATCCATGATGACTTATTTTTAATTAAATTTTAATATCTATTCCACCAAACTTAAACATTTCAACTATTTTTTTTATATCTTCATCTGCTTTATTGGAGATGTTTTTAATTTTATCATCAACTGGCGATGAATCAACTCTAATATCTTCAATCCCTTTGGTTATTAGGTATTCTATCATTTCGGGAGGGGTTTTATTATGTATTTCTGACAAATTTATTAAATCCTTAAATGACTCTTGCGAAATTTCAATTTTCATTTCAACAGAATTTAAGTTTTGCAGTTTTCAACTGACAAAACGTGAAGCAAAAAATAGGTTTAATTTAGGCGTTTTAAAACTTGCCTATGGCTTTCTAAAGTGTTTGAAATATCGGCATATTGCTGGCTTTCAGTTTCTTTATCTGTAAGTTGCAATGCTGCTTCATACCCCAATATAATGTCTTCAACTACTTTTCTTTCATCCTGAGTGTCAAATATTTTTTCTTTAACTGCCATCTTTAATTCATCAACCTCCTTTAATGATTTCATTAAATTCGTATATGCAACTATTAAATCTAAAAAATAGGCATCTTCTTTTTCATTACCTGTTGAAGTTCTTAATAATACCTTGTGCGCCTTTATAACTTTCTCGCAATACTCAATGTCTATTTTAGGGTCATTTGAAATCATGGTTTTATACCCATCTATTGTCTCTGTCAATTCTGCAACCTTACTTTTTAATTCTTCTATTTCGCCTTGCTTGTTACATAGCACTTCATCGGAACTTGTAAAAAATTCAAGGATTTCATTTATTTCATCAGTCCCAAACTCAAACCATTCGCCTCTAATCCTATTGCTTTTATACTTAGCATGCAAATCTCGTTCTGCTTGCCTTGCTAATTCCCTTGAAGAAAATACTTTTTTAGATAATAAGACAATGCACGGATTTTCTGCTTGGAGAGTTTTTTCTCTTTGTGGAATATCGTAAGTTAATCCTATTTTGTAGTAACCCTTCTTTGATTTATCAAAAATCAGATAAACATAACCGTTTCTTTCTTGTAAATTTTCCATTTTAAAATTATAAGTGGGCAGCAAAGCCACAACGCATTTACCACCCACCGATTCTAAATTAATAGAATATTTTAAAGCCGTTAAGTTGTGGTTTAACCGCTTGTATTTCCTTATAAAGTTACAAAAATTCTAATTCAAATCAAAGTCTTTTAAAACTTTTTCTACGTTAAAAGAGAATCTTTTTTTATTAAATCCGCTTGAAAAAGTCTTATCATTCAATAGTAATTTTTTCCACTCAGCCGTTACACATTTTGAATTGATATGGTCAACGACTAATTTTAATTTCTCTTTTACAAGTTTCCTATGCTCTACCCTCTTATACTGCTTGTTTTCTTCTTTTATGAGCATCCACGCCCTTAACTGAACTTGTAAAGAAATAACCAAATCTCTGTAACGGCGTGCATCGTTGCCCCTAAAAGGTGGATTAATCCGTTTGCGCTG
>JAYTGH010000456.1:0-4293 GCA_043733645.1 Flavobacterium sp.
AGAAAATGGAATCTATTTTTAAATCTCAATTATTAATTATGATAGCTTCTTTGCAATTAGATGTTACTTATGACCAAGTTATTGCTTTGGTTAAAAAAATGTCTTTAGCGGAAAAACTACAACTTTCAAAAGAGTTAGAAAGAGAGGGGATTCATTCAAAATTATCAAAACTATTGAAAACCTTTAAAACCAAAGAATTAAGTTTAGAAATCATTAATGCAGAGGTAGAATTAGTCAGACAGCAGATATATGAAAGCCAAAAATGTTAAAGTTATTTTCGATACAAATATTTGGATTAGCTTTCTCATTGGTAAGCGTCTTTCATCTATCAAAAATTATATTGCGAGTGAAAGAATTACACTTATATTTTCCTCTCAGCTGTTAACCGAACTGAAAATTACAACATAAAGAGATAAACTAAAAAAATATTTCCCGCCAGGAAGCGTAGAAGAGTTGGTTGATTTTTTAGAAACAATCGCTGTTTTTGTTGAAGTTAAACAAAAAAATACTACTTGCCGTGATCCTAAATATAATTTCCTGCTTGACTTAATTGAATCTTCAAACGCCGACTTTTTAGTAACAGGTGATAAAGATTTACTCGCCCTTCATCCCTTTTTATCTGCTTCCATCCTCACGCCATTCAATTTTTAAACTTTTTTGGCTAAGTAGTTTTAATTTAATAATTGATCGGCACATCGTTTCAAGGTATTGCTACTTGGGTTGAAAAATCAAAATTAGTAAATATTATTTGTAATGGGCTGAGTTTTTAAAAGTTTGGTGGAAAATTATTTTGTTGCCCAAATGAAATAACAAATAATAACAAAGGTAAATTTTTATAATAAAATCTAACGATTAACTTTGTCATTTATAGACTCTTCTAAATTACATTCTAAACCATGAGCCACATCCTTTCTGAAATAACAATTGAAAATTATAAATCTATAATCAATGAAAAGTTTGAATTAGCAAATTTTACCCCAATGGTCGGTTATAACAATGCTGGCAAATCAAATATTCTAAGTGGGATAAAATGGTTATTAAGAGGCGGGAGTTTGCCCATTGAATCATTTAATAAACGTTCCAATCCTATTTCCATTGAAGGGAAAATCCAAGGAATTGACGGAATATTACTTCAAATGATGCCTGAAAACCACCGTAAAAGTATTCAACCATACATTATTGATGATGAGTTAATGATTAAAAGAGTACAAACTCTTCCTTCTGAATCAAATAAAAATATAAAATTATTGGTTTTTGACCCAACTAAAAAGGATTGGGTTTGCAACCCCAATGGAATAGATAATGCTTTAAATATTTTATTTCCCGAGCCAATTCATATTGGAGCAATGGAAAATGCTGAAGAAGATGCAAGTAAATCAAAAGCTACAACCACAATTGGTAAATTATTAGCCGAAATAATTGAGCCTATTGAAAATCAATATGGAGAAAAAGTTAGAGAAAGTTTGAATGGACTACGCGGATTATTAGATGCAGACAGTTTGGAACGAGCACCTGCCCTAAACCAGTTTGATAGAGAAGTAAATGAAAAAATTGATGCTTTCTTTCCCGATGTTACTATTAAAATCCATATACCAACCCCTGAACTTAAAGATGTTTTTTCAAAAGGAACAATTAAAATTTATGAAAATCAATCCCCAAACAGCCAAGATTTTTCAACTCTTGGTCATGGCGCTCAAAGATCAATTCAAATGGCTTTAATTAGACATTTAGCTGAACTTAAAAGAAGTAGAGAAAATCACACAACTACGACACTTTTACTTATTGATGAACCTGAACTTTATTTACATCCACAAGCAATTGAAATAATCAGAGATGCTTTAAATGTTTTGTCAAAAGACGGATATCAGGTTATCTTTTCAACTCACTCAGCAATGATGGTTACTCAAGAAGATATTGGGAATTCTATACTAATCAGAAAAAATAGAGAATTAGGTACTTTTAGAAGAAAAACTCTAAAATCAGCAATTTCAGAAATCGAAGCAGATGCCCAAAGCCAACTCCACTTAATGTTTTCATTGAGTAATTCATCAAATATTTTGTTTTCAGATAGAATTTTATTGACTGAAGGAAAGACAGAAAAAAGGATTTTACCAAAAATATTTGAAAAAATAACTGGTAAAACCTTAGGAATGTATAAATACGCATTAGTTCCACAAGGTGGAGTTGCAAATACAAAAAAATCTATGAAGGTTTTAAATACTATGGATTTACCTACAAAAGCTATTGTTGATCTCGATTATGCTTTCAACTATGCAATAATAAATGGATTCATAGATGAAGCTGATTCAGACATCTCTTTTTGCCATCAATTTTTTAATACTTTGGCTAAGACTAATAGTGACATTGAACTTGCATCGAATGGTTATCCTAAAAATAAATCTGGGGGAAAGACAGCTTACCAAGCATTTGAATTTATGGCAGAACAGAATGAAGTCCAAGAGAGTCTAATAAATATACATTCAAAACTGTTATCGCATAATATTTGGATTTGGAGAAAAGGTGCGATAGAAAAACATTTAGGATTGAAAGGGAAAAATGAATCATCTTGGGCAAATTTTGTAAATCAATTAATCACAAAAAACCTAAATGAAGTAGTAACTGACCATTTAGGAATTACTGATTGTGTAAATTGGCTTCTAATTTAAGTTGATTTTTGTACTATGAAATAATTTTCCTGTAACTTATTTATAAAAAGACTCAATATTATGGCTAGAACAACATGGTGGGATGTAATAATTAGAACAATCGAAAAAGTAGGATTACCTCTTTCCGAAAAAGAAATATGGACAAAAGCAAATGAAATAAATACAATTGGTGAATTTGTAACAACAGGTAAAACGCCTTGGAGTAGTATTGGTGCATATTGTTATGATGACATTAAAAAAAATGGAGTAAATTCTACAATAATCCAAGTTAGCCAGCGTCCGCAGAAATTTTTTCTCAGAAAACTTGAACATTTAATAGATATTGATAATATTGAAACTCAAAATGATTTAGAAGAAATCAAAAAAGTAAAAGAAGATAATAAAAGTTTTGATGAGAGAGATTTACACCACATTTTGGTCTCTTACGCAAATGTTGCTCCACATTTTAAAGCCAATTTGTCAACTATTTATCATGAAATATCAAATAAAGGCACTAAAGGAAAATTTGAATGGCTACACCCAGACATTGTAGGAGTTTATTTTCCGTTTCGTGACTATAAATTAGACACTTTAGAAATTCAAAAAAATTTATCCATAACTTCAATAAAACTGTTTTCATTTGAACTAAAAAAATCATTGAATTTTAGTAACTTAAGAGAATCATATTTTCAGGCAGTGTCAAATTCTAGTTGGGCTAATGAAGGTTATTTAGTAGCGCTTAATGTTGAAACTGACCCAGATTTTATAAATGAATTGGGACGTTTGAATAATGCATTTGGTATTGGAATAATAAAACTCAATGCAGAAATTGTTGCCGAAAGTGAAATTATATTGCCTTCACGCATCAAATCAGAAATAGATTGGGAAACAGTTAATAGACTTGTTTCTGAAAATAAGAACTTTGATAATTTTATAAAATTAATTAATGAAGATTGTAAACTTGGAAAAGTTAAAAGTCAATACGATGAAGTTCTAAGCTCTGAAAAATTAGACAACCATATTAGACTCAAAGGCATAAAAAATTCTTAAGCTACAATTTATTTCCCAAAATAGAAAAAAAATGTAAATTTGAATAAAATTTGAGACATGGTTTTAGTGAGAACATAAAACGAAGTAATAATCCGCCTGCTGAGTAATATAAACTGGGAAGACATTAAAATTATGATATGCTTTATGCAATTCGAGAGAGAGATGCCAAAAGCAAAGCAAAATAGAAAGATATTGACGAATGGTAAAAGGCAATCCCTATTGTTCGTGATACTGATATGGATGATATTGCTTTTGTAGTTCTTGCAGAATATTTAAATTCCCATCGCTGCAAAAACCTAACAAACATTACGTCTTCAACAATAATCTAAAGGAAGGTTAATATTTCTTCAACATATTGCCGATGGTTAGCGAGGCGCGGTACTTTATTTTGCGAGCCTAATTTGCCTTTTGCTTTCAACCATCTATAAAAAGTACCTTTGGGCAATTGCCGAACGCGCGGTAGTTGCATCGCTAAATTCTTAAATCGCTTAGCTTCGTAATCGGAGTTTAAACTTTGGAGCGTTGCATCGAGGTGTGTATTAAAAGCCTCTAAATCACTCGGCGGATTTTCAAATTCTATCAACCATTCATGTCCACC
>JAYTGH010000457.1:0-4282 GCA_043733645.1 Flavobacterium sp.
TTTGTAGCAACCGATACGCCAAGAATTGTAATTCTGGTGCCAACCAGAGAACTGGTAGTTCAAATTGCTGCTGAAGTAGAGAAATTAACACAATATATGTCGGTTAGAACACTCGGCGTTTATGGTGGAGTCAATATCAACACCCAAAAGAAATCCGTTTATCAGGGAATTGATGTTTTGGTAGGAACTCCGGGACGTGTAATGGATTTAGCACTAGACAACGTTATCCGTTTTGACAGTTTGCAAAAACTAGTAATAGACGAATTTGATGAAATGCTGAATTTAGGTTTTAGAACTCAGGTTACTTCCATCCTATCGATGATAAAGACGAAACGTCAGAACATCTTATTCTCGGCAACGATGACCGATGAGGTAGATGATATGTTAGAAGATTACTTTGACTTTCCTGAAGAAGTTACCTTGGAGAAATCGGGAACACCTTTAGAGAAAATAGAACAGTTGGGCTACTTTGTTCCTAACTTTTTAACCAAGATAAACCTGATCGTAGAATTACTAAAAGACGAGAGTTTAGAAAGAGTTTTGCTTTTTGTCAACAATAAAAAAACAGCCGATTTACTGGCAGTCAAACTGGATGAAATTTATCCGGAGCAATTTGGAATCATCCATTCGAACAAATCACAGAATTACCGTCTGCAAACTATGGCTTCCTTTCAGAATGGAGAAATTAGAGGCATCGTTACTACGGATGTAATGGCAAGAGGTTTGGATATTTCGGATGTGACACACGTTATCAATGTAGAGTTTTCGGAAGTTCCTGAACAATATATTCACCGAATTGGTCGTACCGGACGTGCAGACAAATCGGGTATTGCAATTAGCTTGATTGCTCCGCATGAGCAGGAAATTCAGATAGAAGCAGAAATGCTGATGGATAAAGAAATCAAAGTTTTAGCCCTGCCAACAATCGTTGAAGTGGCTACACGCCTATTGGAGTTTGAAAAAGACAAAAAGAAAATGAAGGTCATTTTGAAAACCAACAAACTGGAAGGTGGCGCATCATTTCATGAAAAGGCAAAAAAGAATTCGAAAGTAAATCTTGGTGGCCCATCAAAAACCAAGAAAAAAACCGGAACATCAGTTAATAGAAATATATTGAAAACAAGAGCAGCGAAAAGGAAGAAGAAATAGTCGCAGTCGACAGTCTCAGTTATCAGCTTTAGTATATTTTTTTTGCAAACTGTGACTGAAAACTGAAAACTATAATTATCTTTGACAAATCAAATTTTGAAATGCAATTCAAACACCCGGAAATCCTTTATTTTCTCTTCTTATTGGTTATCCCAATTCTGGTTCATTTATTTCAATTGCGTCGTTTCAAGAAAGAATATTTTACCAACGTACAATTCCTAAAAGAACTTTCGGTACAAACCCGTAAAAGCTCAACCATTAAAAAATGGCTGTTGCTTCTGACACGTTTATTGTTGCTTGCCTTTTTGATATTGGCTTTCGCCCAACCTTTCTTTGCCGCGAAAGACAGTAAAAAAAACACCAACGAAATGTATATTATTCTGGACAATTCCTATAGTATGCAGGCCAAAGGCAAAAAAGGTGAATTGCTAAAACGTGCTGTTCAGGATTTATTAGAACATACTCCTGACGCACAGAACTTCTCATTGATTACGAATTCTGATAATTATTGGAACACCGATATCAAGGCCATTCAAAAAGATTTGCAGGATTTGAAATACAGTGCATCCCCATTTCGTCTTGATAATTTAATTGCCAAAGTCAACGCGCGCAAATCGGCTTTCAACAAAGATATTATTGTCATTACCGATGCTGTTGGTTTAGAAACCAATCAAACCAAAAGCTTTAGAAAAGAAGATAACGTGTACTTTGTCATTCCCGTAGCGGAACAAAAGAACAACATTGCCATTGATAGTGTTTACATCCAACAAACACTGGACAACTTTTACGACATTGGTATAAAGCTATCCGCAAATGGTGAAGATTTTAAGGATATTCCAATTGCACTGTACAATAAAAATAAGCTAGTTGCTAAAACACTACTCAACTTTGAAACGAATACCAAAACCATCAACTTCACCATTCCAAAAGAAGATTTTCATGGCTATGTTTCGATAACTGATAAAGGTTTGGCGTATGACAATACGTATTATTTCAGCATTTCTAAGCCAAGTAAAACCAATGTCATCAGTATTGGTGATACAGATAAAAGCAATTTCTTGTCTCGAATTTATACGAATGATGAGTTCAATTACAACAACTTCCCGCTGGCTAATTTAGATTATAACTTATTGGAAAAACAAGATGCTATTGTGCTGAATGAAGTAAAGGATATTCCGCAGGCATTGCAAACTACCTTAAAATCATTTGTGACCAAAGGCGGAAACCTGATTATCATTCCGGCGCAAGAGAGCAATATAACTGAATTGAATTCTTTTGTAGCCAACTTTGGTGCAATGCAATTCAAAACCGCAGCACAAGCTGACAAGAAAGTGACGAAGATTAATTTCAATCATCCGCTATTCAGCTCCGTATTTGAGAAGAAGATTGATAATTTTCAATATCCAACAACAAAAATAGCGTTCGGATTAAATACCACAACACCATCAATATTGAGTTATGATGATCAAAGTCCATTCCTGACTTCATTGCCAAATGACTTATCATCAGTTTATGCTTTTGCAGCACCAATTAACAAAACCAATAGTAATTTCCAAAATTCGCCACTGATTGTACCAACGTTTTACAATATGGCGCAAAGCAGTCAGAAAACTGGCGTAAACGCTATGATTATTGGAGAAGACAAACCTTTTGTAGTTGATGCATTGTTATCAAAAGACGAGATTCTGACGGTAAAAAATAGTGCCGAGAGTTTTATTCCTGTACAACAATTGTTGAACACGAAAGTTAAAATGACTTTTAATGACAGCCCAACAGAAGCTGGGAATTTTAGTATCTTTAACGGAGTAAATCTGGTACAAAACATTAGTTTTAATTATAATCGTACCGAAAGTAATCTGGCATTGGCAAATCCTGACGCTGCGAATAGCTTTAAGAAAATTGATGATGTTGAAACCGTATTCAATACCATCCAGACCGATAGAACCGACACCCAAATCTGGAAATGGTTTGTGATTTTAGCTTTACTCTTTTTAGCATTAGAACTACTCATTCAAAAATTTGTAAAATGAACCTAATCTTCCGAAAAGCCACGATTATTGACCCACAAAGTCCGTTTCATAATCAGACCGTTGATATGAAAATAACCAATGGCATCTTCGAAAAAATTGGAGTATCATTACAAAAATCGGATACACATACGGAGTTTGAACAAGAAGGTTTACATATTTCTCAAGGTTGGTTTGATACCAGCGTTTCATTGGGCGAACCGGGTTTTGAAGATAGAGAAACCATAGCCAATGGATTAAAAACTGCCGCTAAAAGTGGGTTTACAGGTATTGCTTTACAGCCCAATTCCTATCCTATTATCGATAATCAATCACAGGTGCATTTTGTAAAACAAAAAGCTAACGGTTTTGCTACGGAGTTATTCCCGATTGGCGCTTTGACCAAAGCAAGTGAAGGAAAAGATTTAGCTGAACTTTTTGATATGAAAAATGCCGGAGCAGTTGCTTTTGGAGATTATGGAAAGAGTTTATCAAATGCCAATCTGATGAAAATTGGCTTGGAATATGTACAGGATTTTGATGGATTAGTGATTGCATTTTGCCAAGATGAAACCATCAAAGGTAACGGTGTTGCTAATGAAGGAATCGTTTCTACACGATTAGGATTAAAAGGAATTCCAAACTTAGCCGAAGAACTGATTGTTACTAGAAATCTATTCTTATTAGAATATACAGGCGGAAAATTACACATTCCAACTATATCGACCGCGAAATCGGTAGCGCTAATCAAAGAAGCCAAGAAGAAAGGATTAAACGTTACATGCAGTGTTGCTGTGCATCATTTAGTTTTGACAGATGAAAAACTGGAAGGTTTTGATTCGAGATATAAAGTATCACCACCACTGCGAACCGAAGAAGATAGAAAAGCATTACTTGCCGGAATTAAAGACAACACTATTGACTGCATCACAAGTGATCACAATCCGATAGACATCGAAAACAAAAAGATGGAATTTGATTTGGCAAAGAACGGAACCATTGGTTTGGAAAGTGCTTTTGGAGCCTTGCAAGCGGTATTGCCTTTAGATAAAATAATAGAAAAATTAACTTTCGGTAAAACTATTTTAAATATTGAAAGTCAAGAAATTAAAGAAAAAAATAAAGTT
>JAYTGH010000458.1:0-4280 GCA_043733645.1 Flavobacterium sp.
TGAGTAATTAGTAATTAGTGAATAGTAATTAGTATTTTAACCTTGCTAATCACTAGTTACTATTCACTAGTCACTAAAAAAATTAATGATACGCCGTAAAAATCTTTGTGGCTTCATTGTAAGCACTTTCAAAACTCATAGGGCTTGTATTGGTATTCGCTTTTTGTGAAGTGAAATAGGATAGGAGCTTCTCTGTTGGCATATTGCCCGTTAAATCATCTTTAGCCATTGGGCAACCTCCGAAACCCTGAATGGCACCGTCAAAACGTATGCATCCGGCTTTGTAGGCAGCATCAACTTTTTCATGCCATTTATCAGGAGTTGTATGTAAATGTGCACCGAATTCGATGTGAGGATATTTCGGAATCAGATTAGAAAACAAATAGGTAATTACATCCGGAGTAGAACTTCCAATAGTATCAGAAAGCGAAAGGATTTTAACGCCCATAGTAGCCAATCTTTCTGTCCATTCGCCAACAATTTCCACATTCCAAGGATCGCCATAAGGGTTTCCGAATCCCATAGAAATATAGGTTACCACTTCTTTGTTGGCGGCGTCAGCAATGTTTAAAATCTCCTGAAGCGTTATTAAACTTTCGGCAATGGTTTTATGTGTATTTCGCATTTGAAAGTTCTCTGAAATAGAAAACGGAAAACCAAGATATTGAATTTCCTTGTGTGTTGACGCTATTTGTGCGCCTTGTGTGTTGGCAATAATCGCTAATAATTTGCTTTGGGTTTGCGATAAATCCAATTGAGCCAAAACTTCGGCAGTATCTTGCATCTGTGGAATCGCTTTGGGTGATACAAAACTTCCAAAATCAATAGTATCAAACCCAACACGAAGCAATGACTGAATATAATCTATCTTCTTCTGAGTAGGAATAAAGTCTTTGATACCTTGCATGGCATCGCGTGGACATTCTATGATTTTGATTTTTTTCATTTGGTTTTCAAAGATAATAAACTTAGCAAAACAAATTGAGTGTAAATTTGTGTAAAGGTATAGCTGTTTTATATCACCCCTGACGGGGTTTACTATTATTTGCTGTTACATTTTCTACCATAATAAATCCCTAACGGGATTACTATTCGGGATTTAATCCCGTTAGGGATTTAATGTTGGTAACAGAGAAAAACTCCCTGATAAATAATCCTTTTAGGGATGGTATGAATTACACTTTACTTGCTTTTTAGTATTGCTTTGTTGATATCAGCAACTAATTTTGGACCTTCGTAAATAAATCCGGTATATAATTGTACTAAACTTGCTCCTGCGTCCAATTTTTCTATTGCATCTTCAGCAGTATGAATTCCGCCAACGCCAATGATTGGAAATTCTTTATTGCTTTTTTCTGAAAGAAAACGAATCACTTCTGTTGAACGTCGTTTCAAGGGGTTTCCAGATAATCCGCCAGTTTCTACTTTGTTTTCCGATTGCAAGCCTTCTCTTGAAATGGTTGTATTGGTTGCAATTACGCCGGCTATTTTGGTTTCGTTTACAATATCGATGATATCTAATAATTGCTCGTTGGTTAAATCGGGAGCAATTTTTAAAAGGATTGGTTTGGCACTTCGACTGCGCTCAGTGTGACACATTTGAATATTATGAGATTGTAATGCATTCAAGAGCTTTGTCAACGGCTCTTTTTCCTGAAGCTCACGAAGATTTGGGGTATTTGGAGAACTTACATTCACCACGAAATAATCAACATAATCAAACAGAGTATCGAAGCAAATTAGATAATCCGAAATCGCATCCTCATTTGGCGTAAGCTTATTTTTACCAATATTTCCACCAATCAAAACACCATTGTTTTTTTTCAATCTCAGAACTGCCGCTTCAACACCATCGTTATTGAAACCCATTCGGTTGATGATTGCGCTATCTGATTTTAATCGGAACAACCGTTTCTTTGGATTTCCATCTTGTGGTTTTGGCGTCAAAGTTCCGATTTCGATAAAACCGAAACCAAAGTTTGATAATTCCTGATAACATTTGCCATCTTTATCGAATCCGGCTGCTAATCCAACAGGATTTTTAAATTTCAAGCCAAAAACTTCACGTTCTAATCGACTATCTTTTACTTCGTAAATTGATTTTAAAATGTTAGGAACTAAAGGAATTTTGGAAATGAATCTGATAAAACTAAAGGAGAAATAATGCACTTCTTCGGGGTCAAACCAAAATAAAATGGGACGAATAAGTAATTTATACATGAGTAGTGTTGTTGTTTTGCAAAGATAATAATTTTCAGATACGCTTCGCTTTAGAAACGGCTGCGCGTTTTAGATAGTTAGATATGATCTGCGGGCTTTAGAATGTCACACTAGATTGTTAAATATATTTTTAATTATCTAAGAGCGAAGCGATTCTAAAAATCTAATAATCTAAGAGCGAAGCGTATCTAAAAAAAATACTATTTTAGCCAATCAATAGCTTTCAAATGATTTCAGAAGAACAGTTTCAAAAAGAACTTCAACTAATTATACAAAACGGAATCCGCGAGGATATTGGTCCGGGCGATTATAGTTCGCTTGCCTGTATTCCTGAATCGGCAAAAGGAAAAGCAAAACTTTTGGTTAAAGATAACGGAATCATAGCCGGAGTAGCATTTGCCAAAATGATTTTCCAGAATGTTGACCCAACTTTGGAAGTTGAAACTTTTATTGATGATGGAGCAGCTGTAAAACATGGAGATATTGTTTTTCATGTTTCAGGAAGTTCGCAATCTATTTTGAGAGCCGAAAGATTGGTATTGAATTCGATGCAAAGAATGTCAGCTATTGCTACTAAAACTAATCAATACGTCAAACTTTTAGAAGGGACAAAAACCAAAATTTTAGATACTCGAAAAACAACACCTGGATTTCGTGCTTGTGAAAAATGGGCAGTCAAAATTGGTGGTGGAGAAAATCATCGTTTTGCCTTGTATGATATGATTATGCTGAAAGACAATCACAATGATTTTGCGGGTGGAATTACCAATGCAATCAACAAAACCAAAGATTTTTTGAAGTTAAATAATTTAGATTTACAGATTATTGTAGAAGCCAGAAACCTTGAAGAAATCAAGGAAATTCTGAAAAGTGAAGGTGTTTACCGAATTCTGATAGACAACTTCAACTTTGAGGATACCCGAAAAGCAGTTGAATTGATTGGTAATCAATGTTTGACAGAATCATCCGGAAATATTAATGAGAAAACCATTAGGGAATACGCAGAATGTGGCGTGAATTATATCTCTTCCGGTGCATTGACGCATTCCGTTTATAATATGGATTTAAGTTTAAAAGCAATTTAAATGATTGTAGCAGCAAAAGAGAATAAATTCAGAAAACTTCCTGTGATTAAGCAGTTTCTGGTTCTTTTACAGAAAATAAAACTGCCATGGCTTCATAATTTGTCTTTATATGAATTATTAGATTTGTATTTTGTTGGTATTATAGAAGGTGCGATTTCCTATAGAGCTTCAGCCATAGCATGGAGTTTCTTTATGGCTTTGTTTCCGTTTATGCTTTTTATCCTGAATCTTATTCCGTATATTCCAATTAAAGGTTTTCAGGATGATTTTTTAGGATTTGTTCAGGAAAGTGTACCGCCAACGACTTACGATGCGATTTATAAAATAATAAATGACATTTTACACAATAGTCACAGTGGCTTGCTTTCAATCGGTTTTTTGATGGCTATCTTATTGATGACCAATGGTGTGAATGCTATTCTTGGTGGCTTTGAAAGTGGGCATCATGTGCATATTACGCATAAGCGAAAATTTTTCAGACAATATTTTGTCGCTTTGGGGTTATCAATTATTTTATCTTTTGTCTTATTGATAACGGTTGCAGTCATTGTAATCTTTGAAGTCTTTATTCAGAAAACAAAGATACAGGATGTACTTTCAGATAATATTCCGCTGATAGAAATGGGTAGGTATATCTTTGTTATTTTAATGATATTGATGACAACTTCTATATTATTTAAATATGGAATCAAGCACGATAAGAAAAGGCCATTTATTTCTATAGGCTCTGTATTTACAACAATTTTGATTATAATCTCTTCTTATTTCTTTGGAATTTGGGTAGTTAAATTTTCAAAATACAACGAACTTTACGGTTCCATTGGAACGTTGTTGGTGGTAATGTTTTATATTTGGATCAACTGTATGGTGTTGCTTTTAGGTTTTGATTTAAATGCTTCCATACAACACATTAAACGCGAAAAGCAACAAGAAATAGATACTCAAACTTTATGAAATTAATCTTGTCAATTGTTA
>JAYTGH010000459.1:0-11228 GCA_043733645.1 Flavobacterium sp.
ATGCGGAAAATGTCCGTTGGGTTCACAGTATAATTTCACGCACTCTACGCCCATTTGCTCCAATAATTTCGGGATAATAATGCCACCCGATGAATTCACGCCATCAACGACAACTTTAAATTTTCTTTTGGCAACCGCTTCGGCATCTACCAATAGCAAATCTAGAACCTCATCGATATGAATATCCATGTAAGCGTCATTCACTGTAATTTCTCCCAAAGAATCCACATCTGAAAAATCAAACGCTTCTGATTCGGCTATTTCTAAGATTAATTCGCCTTCTTTTCCGCTTAAAAATTCGCCTTTGTTATTTAATAATTTCAATGCATTCCATTGTTTCGGATTGTGTGATGCCGTTAGAATAATTCCGCCATCAGCTTCTTCCATTGGCACAGCTATTTCAACAGTTGGCGTTGTTGATAATCCCAAATCGATAACATCAATACCTAATCCGAGTAAGGTATTCATCACCAAATTATGAATCATTGGTCCCGAAATACGTGCATCACGGCCAATCACAACTTTAAGTTTGTCCTTTTTGATATTATTTTTCAGGAACGTTCCATAAGCCGAAGCAAATTTCACGGCATCAACCGGCGTTAGGTTGTCCCCTACTTTGCCACCAATGGTGCCGCGAATTCCTGATATTGATTTTATTAGAGTCATTTTTAAAGGTTATAAGATTATAAGTTTATAAGTTTATGGGGTTAAAAGTAAAATATTGCAAATATAGAAAAGTTAAGACTATGTACTTTCAATGAAATCTTTGTAATAGAAAGTTTTTATTAACTTTACGGACAAGGCATAAACTTTTAAACTTATAATCTCATAAACTTTTCCATGAACTTCCTAGCGCACATTTTTCTTTCAGGCGATAACGATTTGGTAAAAATCGGGAATTTTATGGCGGACAGTATTCGTGGACATCGTTATGATGTTTATCCTGAGGAAATTCAAAAAGGAATTCTGCTGCATCGCTCTATTGATAGTTTTACTGATATGCATCCCATTTACAGGCAAAGCAAGCATCGTTTACACGAAAAATACGGTCATTATTCCGGTGTGATTATGGATATATTTTATGATCATTTTTTGGCTAAAAACTGGAGCAATTATTCTGATGAAAATCTCGAAGATTATGCTGATTCATTCTATCATCTTCTAAAAGAACATTATGATATTCTTACTGATAGGATAAAAGGCATGATGCCGTATATGATTGCTCGGAACTGGTTCGTTAGTTATGCCACTATTGATGGTTTACAAATGATTATGTTTCATATGGATCATCGTACTAAAAACCGTGTTGCCATGCATGAATCGATGGTAGAACTCCAACAATACTACACCGAGTTTGAAACAGAATTTACTTTGTTTTTTGAAGAATTACGACAGCATTGCGATGAAAAATTAAAAGAACTAAATGGTTAATATGAAAAAGTGTTTTCTTTTATTTCTACTGATTTCCGTTTCAATTTATTCTCAACAAAAAGGACTTGTTGCCAACAAAGCTATGGTCGTTTCGGCCCGGGAAGAAGCTTCCGAAATCGGTATTGCTATTATCAAAAAAGGTGGCAATGCATTTGACGCTATGATTGCTACAGAGTTGGCTTTAGCCGTGGCTTATCCTTATGCCGGAAATATTTCCGGTGGCGGATTTATGGTGTATCGAAAAGCAAATGGTGCTATTGGTTCGTTAGACTTTCGCGAGAAAGCTCCACAGAAAGCTTCCAAAAATATGTATCAGGATAAAGATGGAAATGTGATTCCGAATCTGAGTACAGATGGAGCATTGTCAGTCGGCATTCCAGGCAGCGTTGCGGCCATTTTTGAAGTGCATAAAAAATTTGGCAAATTACCTTTAAAAGAGGTATTTCAGCCAGCAATTGATTTGGCAGAAAAAGGAATTGTTGTAACCCAGAAAGAAAAGGCTAAACTAGACGAATACCGTGATATCATAGTCAAAATAAGCGGGAACAAAACTTTATATAATAAGAAGTTTGAAGTCGGAGAAACTATCAAATATTCAGCTTTAGCCACTACTTTAAAGCAGATTTTAAAAAACGGAAAAGATGAATTCTACAAAGGAAAAACGGCTAAAAAGTTAGTTGCATTCCTAAAACAAAAAGGTAGCATTATTACGATGAAAGATTTTGCGAATTACAAAGTTGTTTGGCGAAAACCAATACGTTTCAAATACAAAGAATTGAACGTTATTTCGATGGCGCCACCTTCAAGCGGAGGAATAACACTGGCGCAAATCATGAAAATGATTGAACCCTATGATGTTTCAAAACTTAAACACAACTCAACGCAATACATACAACTTTTAACTGAAGCCGAAAGAAGAGCTTATGCCGACAGGAATTATTTTCTGGGCGATCCCGATTTTATAAAAATACCACAAAAGCAATTGCTAAGCGATTTGTATCTGAAAGACAGAATGAATTCCTTTTCTTTTGATGGAGTAACGCCTTCTTCTAAAATCAGCCATGGCGATATCGGTCTTTATGAAAGTAATGAAACAACCCACTATTCTATTGTTGATGCAGAAGGAAACGCGGTTTCGGTAACAACAACGCTCAACGGTGCTTATGGCTCTAAATTGTATTGCGACGAATTGGGCTTCTTTTTGAATAATGAAATGGATGATTTTTCAGCAAAACCAGGCGTTCCAAATCTTTACGGTTTAGTCGGCGCTGAAGCTAACAGCATCGCACCAAAAAAGAGAATGCTGAGTTCGATGACGCCAACCATTGTTGAGAAAAACGGTACACTTTTAATGCTGTTGGGTTCGCCTGGCGGTTCTACAATTATAACTTCCGTTTTGCAGACAATTTTGAATGTATATGAATTTAAAATGACCATGCAGCAAGCCGTTGATGTTCCTAGATTTCACAACCAATGGCTGCCTGATGATATTATGGTGGAGCCCAATAAATTTGATAAAATCACTTTGCAAAATTTGATGACTAAAGGATACAAAATCAATGAAAATTTTGCTCCTGTTCTTGGGAAAGTAGATGCCATTTTAGTCCAACCCGACGGAAAACTAGAAGGCGGAGCTGATTATCGTGGCGATGATAAAGCGGCGGGATTTTAAATTTAACTTATTTTAAGCGATTATTGTTGCGAGATACTGCTTTTAAGAAGTATTTTAGCAGATTCAAAATTGAATAAATGTCGAAGAGTAAAGCTTCCAATTTTAAAATTGTTTTTAGAAGTATTTTCAGAAGAGCCGAAAATCTAATTTTCCTTTTGAAAGACCGATTAAGCGAGCGGAATTTTATCTACTTTGCGAGTGTTATTGTGGCTATCACCTGTTCTTTTGCTGTTATTATCCTTAAAAGTTTTGCCCACAATATTTTCCTTTGGGCGAATGACATTAATGGTTTTCTAAAACTTCCTTATATCAACAGTTTACTGCCAATAGCCGGAATTGTATTAACCGTTTTTGTGGTTCGGAATTTTTTGAACAATCACATCGAAAAAGGAAGTTCCAAAGTGTTGTATGCCGTTGCCCGAAAAGGCGGTATCGTTCCCAAAAAACAAATGTATGCCCAAATCGTAACAAGTTCCCTGACCGTTGGTCTTGGTGGTTCTGCCGGACTGGAAAGTCCAATTGTAATTACCGGTGCCGCTTTTGGTTCTAACTTTGCGCAGAAATACCATTTGTCACAAAAAGACCGGATTCTGCTTTTGGCTTGTGGTGTTGCAGCCGGAATTGGCGCCGCTTTTAATGCGCCCATTGCCGGTGTTTTATTTGCTATTGAAGTAGTTTTGACCGATGTTTCTATTTCGGCTTTTATTCCGATAATTATTTCGGCGGCAACCGGTTCTTTAATTACAAAAGTCTTCTTAAGTAATGATACTATTCTAAACTTTGAACAGACATTAAAATTCGATTTTCACAACACACCGTTTTACATTTTACTCGGCGTTTTAGCGGGATTTGCTTCTATTTATCACGCCCGAAACTTTCAACGAATTGAAAAATTCTTCGGGACTTTTAAAAACAAAGGCTATCGAAGAGCCTTGTTTGGGGCTTCCCTTTTGGCGGTTTTAATTTTCTTTTTTCCAACCTTGTTTGGTGAAGGTTATGAAAGTATCAAAACATTAGCTTCCAAAAACCCAAACATTTTATTAGATAACACCATACTCGAGCCATTCAAAAGCAGCGAATGGGTTTTATTGGCGTTTGTTGGAGTAACCATGTTGCTAAAAGCTTTTGCCACCGGGCTAACTTTAGGTAGCGGCGGTAACGGTGGTAACTTTGCCCCTTCGCTTTTTGTAGGTTCCTATCTTGGTTTTTTTGTTGCCAAAACGGTAAACCTGCTCAACATCACGCATCATTTACCGATTGCGAATTTTACCATCGTTGGTATGGCTGGAATTTTGAGTGGTTTGTTTCATGCACCTTTAACCGCTATTTTCCTTATTGGTGAAATCACTGGCGGTTATGATTTGATGGTGCCGTTGATGATTGTTTCTTCAATAAGTTATGCCGTTTCCAAACAATTTGAGAAACATTCGATGGATGTAAAAGCATTGGCCGACAAAGGCGATGTTTTCACGAGTGATAAAGACAAAAACATTTTACAAAGCATAGATATCTATAAACTGGTTCAAAAAAAATATAAAACTTTAACGCTTGATAACACGGTAGAAAGTGGCGTAAAGATTTTCTCCACAACCGAACAAAAAATAATTCCCATAGTTGATGAAGATAAAAACCTGATTGGCGTCATAGATTTTGAAGCTGTAAAATCAGTTATTTTCAATCAGTATACTGTAAAATTTATGTCGATTAGTGAAATCATAACTCAGCCAGAAGTAATTATTCTATTGGAAGACAAGCCAGAAAAAGTGATGAAGCAATTTGAATTATCAAATGCTACTATTCTACCTGTGGTTCAAAAAGGAAAATACTTTGGTTTCCTTTCTAAAATTGATGTTTTAGAGAATTATCGTCAGCGGTTGAAGGAAATGATAATCGACTAACTCTTTTAATAGAATTATTTTAAGTAAACAAATACAAAAACAAACCACATAGAAACATAGAAATAAAGATTGGTTTAGTTTAATTGCTCCGCCAGTTCACTATCGCTCGGGTGTTGAATTAACATAGCTCTGTTTTGCTTGAAAAAGTGAAACGCCTTAAAAAACAATAGAAAACTATGATTCTATGTGGTAAAAAATAAATCAATTGAACTCAAGGAGTTCAACAAATAACTTCTTCATTCACTACTAGAAATTTCGAGCCAAAACACTACCTTTGCCGTCATTGCGATTCCATGAATTTGGAAGAAGCAATCTCTCAAAAAATGCTATGTTAGATACTGAAAATACAATTGAAGTTCTTGGTGCCCGAGTTCACAATCTAAAAAATATAGACATCTCGATTCCAAGAGAAAAACTGGTGGTTATTACTGGGCTTTCGGGTTCGGGAAAATCGTCTTTAGCATTTGATACCATTTATGCCGAAGGACAACGCCGTTACATCGAAACGTTTTCTGCCTATGCACGTCAATTCCTTGGCGGATTAGAACGTCCTGATGTAGATAAAATCGACGGTTTGTCTCCTGTTATTGCCATTGAGCAAAAAACTACCAGTAAAAGTCCGCGTTCAACCGTTGGAACGATTACCGAAATATATGATTTCCTGCGTTTGCTATATGCTCGCGCCGGAGAAGCTTATAGTTATGTTACCGGCGAAAAAATGGTTTCTTATTCCGATGAGCAAATCAAGGAATTGATTATCAAAAATTTTACAGGAAAACGCATTACTATTCTGGCACCAATCATTCGTGCCCGAAAAGGTCATTATGCCGAATTGTTCCAGCAGATTACCAAACAAGGCTTTGTAAAAGTACGTGTCAATGGTGATGTTCAGGATTTGCTGCCCGGGATGAAACTCGACCGTTATAAAACCCACGATATCGAAATTGTCATTGACAGAATGGTAATTGAGAATACTGAAGAGAATGAAAAACGCTTGACCGAAAGCATCAAAACCGCGATGTATCATGGCGAAAATGTATTGATAATTTTGGATCAGGACACGAATGAAGTTCGTTATTTCAGTAGAAATCTGATGTGTCCAACATCTGGGATTTCGTATCAGAATCCGGAGCCAAATTTGTTTTCCTTCAACTCACCAAAAGGTGCCTGCGAAGTGTGTAAAGGTTTGGGAAGCGTGCATGAAATCAATCTGAAAAAGATTATTCCAAATCCAAAATTGTCTATCAAAAATGGCGGCTTTGCTCCGCTTGGTGAGTATAAAAGCTCCTGGATTTTCAAGCAACTGGAAATCATTGGTGAAAAATTTGACTTCAAATTAACCGATGCAGTGGAAACCATTTCGGGAGAAGCTATGGAAGTTATTCTGCACGGCGGAAAGGAAAAATTCTCAGTAGAATCGAAGACTTTAGGCATTACCAAAGAATACAAAATTGAGTTTGAAGGAATATCGCACTTCATCAAAAACCAATACGACGAAAGTACCTCAACATCTATAAAACGTTGGGCGAAAGAATTCATGGACGAAGTAACTTGTCCTGAATGTCATGGCTCGCGTCTAAAAAAAGAAGCAATGTATTTCCGTATTCACGAGAAAAACATTTTTGATTTATCGACTATGGATATTTCGGAATTATCGGCTTGGTTTGAGGATTTAGGCAAAAATTTATCTGAAAAACAAAAAATAATCGCAACCGAAATCGTCAAAGAAATCAAAGACCGTTTGCGTTTTTTAGTGAATGTTGGTTTGAATTATTTATCGATAAATCGAAGTTCCAAATCGCTTTCGGGTGGTGAAGCACAGCGTATTCGTTTGGCGACACAAATCGGTTCGCAATTGGTTGGTGTGCTTTATATTTTGGATGAACCAAGTATTGGTTTGCATCAAAGAGACAATGAAAAACTGATTCATTCATTAGAACAATTACGCGATATTGGGAATTCTGTTTTGGTTGTTGAACATGACAAAGATATGATTGAACGTGCCGATTACGTGATTGATATTGGCCCAAAAGCCGGAAAATTTGGTGGAGAAATCATCAGTAAAGGAACACCGACAGCATTACTGAAAGAACACACTATGACCGCTATGTATTTGAATGGTGAGATGAAAATTGAGGTTCCAAAAAAACGCCGTGAAGGCAATGGCAAATTCCTGAAATTAACTGGAGCAACAGGAAATAACCTAAAAAATGTTTCGATAGAATTGCCATTGGGGAAACTGATTTGCGTGACCGGAGTTTCGGGAAGCGGGAAATCTACACTAATCAATGAAACGCTTTATCCGATTTTGAATGCGTATTATTTCAATGGCGTAAAAAAACCACAACCTTATAAAAAGATTGAAGGTTTAGAACATATCGACAAAGTAATCGACATCGACCAAAGTCCGATTGGAAGAACGCCACGTTCGAATCCTGCGACGTATACCGATGTTTTTTCGGAAATCAGAAGCTTGTACACGATGACGCCTGAAGCTATGATTCGTGGTTATAAAGCGGGTCGTTTTAGTTTCAATGTTTCGGGCGGAAGATGCGAAACTTGCGAAGGTTCGGGCGTAAGAACGATTGAAATGAGTTTCCTTCCTGATGTTTATGTGGAATGTGAAACCTGTCAGGGCAAGCGTTTCAATAGAGAAACGTTGGAAATCAGATACAAAGGGAAATCTATTTCGGATGTGTTGAATATGACCGTTGATGAAGCGGTTCCATTTTTTGAAAACATTCCAAAAATCTATCGCAAAGTTAAAACGATTCAGGATGTTGGTTTGGGATATATTACTTTGGGACAACAAAGCACGACACTTTCGGGCGGCGAAGCACAACGAATTAAATTGGCTACTGAATTGTCCAAAAAAGATACCGGAAACACCTTCTACATTATGGATGAACCCACAACCGGACTTCATTTTGAAGATATTCGGGTGCTGATGGATGTGATTAATAAATTGGTTGACAAAGGCAATTCGATTTTAATAATTGAACACAATATGGACGTAATCAAATTGGCGGATTACATTATCGATATTGGTCCCGAAGGCGGAAAAGGCGGTGGCGAAGTCGTTGCCAAAGGAACTCCGGAAGAAATAGCAAAAAGTAAAAAAAGCTACACTGCACCATTTTTGAAAAAGGAATTAGCATTATCTTAAAATAATTTCAAATGACTAACCAAATTGAAATCCAAACACCAAGACTTATTCTGAAAAGTATCACGCCAGCTATCATACACGAACTTTTCAATAGCAAATCAAAAGAAGAAATTATCAGCTATTTCGGTTTTGATGAAACTGGTTATGCCCATTATAAAGAGATGCACGAAAAAGGTATGGAAACCCATCGGATTTCGATTTTTGTCTTTTTGCTGATTGAAAAAGAAAGTGGCTTGCCCATTGGCGAATGCGGTTTTCACACTTGGAACGCATTACACAGACGTGCGGAAGTTTTTTACAATATGAGAGATGAAAACCAAAAGAAGAAAGCCTATATGACCGAAGCTTTGGAAGCAGTTTTGAAATATGGATTTACCGAACTCAATCTTCACAGAATAGAAGCGTTGATAGATGCAATGAATGAACCTTCGCTAAAATTATTGCTCCGCTATGGTTTTACAAAAGAAGGAACGGTAAGGGAAGATTATGTTGTGGATGGAAAAAACGAAGACTCTGATTGTTATTCTTTGCTAAAATGGGAATGGGAGAAAAACCAAGGCTAAAAATTTATACTCCAGAATTTTAAAAAAAGAATTACTTTCGCAGGCTTGCACAAATAGTAATAAACGAATAAAAAAAATATGATGAAGAAAGATGATTTTCTAAATGACGATGATAAAATCCAGGATAAATTAAAACAAAAACCTTGGAACGAAATAAGAACTAACGACTCTTGGGCGATTTTTAAAATCATGTCCGAGTTTGTAAATGGTTACGAAAGCATGGCTCGAATTGGACCTTGTGTTTCTATTTTTGGTTCAGCACGAACAAAACCAGATACTAAATACTATTTGTTAGCCGAGAAAATTGCGTATAAAATCAGTAAAGCCGGTTATGGCGTTATTACTGGCGGTGGTCCCGGAATTATGGAAGCCGGAAACAAAGGCGCTCATACTGGCGAAGGAACATCGGTTGGTTTAAACATAGAATTACCTTTTGAGCAACATTACAATCCGTATATTGATAAAGATAAAAACCTGAATTTTGACTATTTCTTTGTGCGAAAAGTCATGTTTGTCAAATATTCACAAGGTTTTGTTGTAATGCCAGGCGGTTTCGGAACTTTGGATGAATTGTTTGAAGCCGTAACGCTTATCCAAACCAAAAAAATTGGAAAATTCCCAATCATACTTGTTGGTTCCGAATATTGGGCAGGATTATTTGAGTGGATAAAAACAGTGATGATTGAAAAAGAACACAATGCCAATCCAGATGATTTGAACCTGATTAAAATTGTGGATACCGAAGATGAAGTGGTTGAAGCCTTGGATAATTTCTACAAAAAATACAATCTGAGCCCGAACTTCTAACGTATGTTTCCCTAAATCTTGTAATTCCTTTTTTTTGAAATCAATTTTTAAAATAGTTGCTCTTGGTTTACTTTTATCATTTCCGATAAAATTAGTGGCGCAGCATCATTCCAAAATGATAGTAAGCGTTGACAATGAAAAGAAAGAATTGACGGTTAATCAGGAATTGACCTTTTTCAATCAAACAAATGATACTTTAACCAATATCGTTCTGAACGATTGGATGAATGGATATACTTCGAAGAATACGCCTTTGGCAGCAAGGTTTTCCGATGAATTTGAAAGAGGTTTTCATTTGGCAAAAGAAAAAGAAAGAGGCAGAACAAGTAATATCAATATCACTGATGAAAATAAAACCTCATTAACCTGGGAAAGAGACAACAATTTTCCTGACGTAATTCAAATTCGGCTTAAAGATAAGTTGTTACCCAATCAAAAAGTAACTTTTACACTTACCTATACTGTGAAAATTCCAAGTGATAAATTTACAAAATATGGTTATGATGAAAAAGGCAAAATGTATCTCAAAAACTGCTTTCTTATTCCGGCGCGATACGAAAATAAAGCTTTTGTCAAATATGACAATTTAAATTTAGATGATTGTGCCAACTCGCTTTCTGACTATGATATTGAAATCAAAATTCCTCAAAACCTTGACTTGTTTTCGGATTTGAATGAGGTACAAAAGGAAACGACAAACGGTTTAAACAGCTATCAACTGACTGGAAAAAATCGACTGGATTTCAACTTGTTTGTTAATGAAAAAAAAGATTTTGAAATCTATAAAAATAACGACCTTGAAGTAGTTTCCAATTTGAAAGACGATAGGCTAAACGATATTCAAAGAGCCATTGTCATTGATAGAATTGTGAATTATGTGACCGAAAATCTGGGTAAATACCCACAATCAAAAATAACCGTTGCTCAGGCTGATTACGACAAAAATCCTTTTTACGGATTGAACCAATTG
Source organism: Flavobacterium sp. (assembly GCA_043733645.1). Taxonomy (GTDB): domain Bacteria; phylum Bacteroidota; class Bacteroidia; order Flavobacteriales; family Flavobacteriaceae; genus Flavobacterium. The sequence continues at coordinate 10,508 of JAYTGH010000459.1, forward strand.
CCGTTTTTTATAAGTCCGTTTCCGGATGAATTTTTATATGAAATTAAGTTTTTAAAAACCTATCTGAACAATTATCTGCACAACACTTTACAGCTTGATCCACGAAAAGACAACTGGATTTATGACGGGATTCAGGTGTATGTAATGATGAAATATATCGAAGAATATCATCCTGACAGCAAGATGATGGGGAGTGTTGCCAAATTAAAATTGTTGAAAGGTTACAATATGGTAAGCCTTGATTTTAATGGGCAATACAGTTATTTCTATATGCTGATGGCGCGTAAAAACTTAGACCAGCCATTAGGAAGTCCAAAAAACACCTTAATCAAATTCAACGAAAAAATTGCTTCAAAATACAGAGCCGGATTAAGCTTTAGGTATTTAAACAGTTATCTGGAAAACGATGTTGTGCCAAACAGTATCAAACAATTTCTTGTTCTGAATACTACGCAGCAAACAACTCGGAAAGATTTCGAAAGCATTTTAACGACCAATTCGCCTAAAAAAATAGATTGGTTTTTTGACAAAATTATTAATTCCCGTGACATTATCGATTTTAAATTTGACAAGGTTACCCGAACCAAAGACAGCATTAGTTTTTCGTTAAAAAACAAAACTGAAACCAATGTTCCTATCTCGGTTTATGGCATAAAAGATAAAAACATTGTCTATAAAAAATGGTTCGATACCATTGCTTCTGATAGTCTTTATACGATTC
>JAYTGH010000460.1:0-4269 GCA_043733645.1 Flavobacterium sp.
GACACTTTATTTTCACTATTTTTGAAGCGAAAGTTATAGGAAGGAAAGTTGAGGTTTTGCATTCAACAAATCTATTATCAAATAAACGAATAACCAAATAACCGAATCAACTTATTTTGGAAGAAGTAGTAAAAATAATTAACGATATCAAAGCCGGAAATATAAAACCTATCTATTTTTTGATGGGTGAAGAACCGTATTATATAGATAGAATTACCGAATATTTGGAAGATAACCTTTTGACAGAAGACGAAAAAGGGTTTAACCAAATGGTGCTTTATGGTCGAGATACTACTATTGATGATATTATAGCCAATGCTAAACGTTACCCAATGATTGCGGAACGTCAGGTTGTAATTGTTAAAGAAGCACAAGAATTATCTAGAACAATTGACCAGTTAGAAAAATATGCCGAAAACCCGCAACCTACTACAGTTTTGGTTTTTGCCTACAAATACAAATCCCTTGACAAACGCAAGAAAGTAACCAAAACGCTCGAGAAGCATGGTTTGGTTTACGAAAGTAAAAAGATGTATGACAACAAAGTCGGCGAGTGGATTAAAAGGGTTTTACAAGGCAGAGGTTATGGTATCGAACCAAAAGCTATGGCAATGCTTGTCGAATTTCTTGGGAACGATTTAAGCCGAATTGCCAACGAATTGACCAAACTGGAAATCATTTTACCAAAAGGAAGCACCATCACACCACATCACATTGAAGAAAATATTGGCTTTAGCAAAGATTTTAATGTGTTTGAATTTAGAAAAGCCATTGGAGAGAAAAACCAATTTAAGGCTTATCAGATAGCGAACTATTTTGCGCAGAACCAAAAAGACAACCCAATTGTAATGACCAATGGACTGGTATTTAGTTTCTTTTCGGCCTTATTGCAATACCACGGTTTAAAAGATAAATCACCAGTGAATGCGGCAAGGATACTTAAAGTTAGCCCGTATTTCATCAATGATTACATAGCTGCGGCACACAATTACCCAATGAAGAAAGTCAGCTCGATTGTTGGAACATTACGCGATGTTGATGTAAAAAGTAAAGGCGTGGGCGCTAATGCATTGCCACAAGGCGATTTGCTGAAGGAAATGTTGGTTAGTATTTTTAATTAGCATCGCTTTATATATCAGTTACTCTAGTTTGGTAGACCTTCCGACCTTTAAGTATATATGGTTAGTTGCATCAATAAACTCAATCTTTGTTTTTTGTTTATTGATTCTCATATCCATCGTCCCTTTTTCATTCACTAAATTATACCAGGTGAAATTAGGATTTGTTTCTTCTATATGAGATGCTGTTATTTTATATTTGAGTTTGGTATTAGTAAAAAAAAAGGTTACGTCTTTTTTTTTAATATCTAAGAATACAAAGGAATATTCGTTTCCTGAAATATCACACGCTCCATTTTTAAAAGGTTTGACATCAATGCAATACTGCTGAACATTAAACACTTCTTGTTGGGCGTAAACTCCGGAAGTTAAAAGCAGTATAAAAAGAAATTTTTTCATAAGATTTTTTTCTCTCCAAATACAAATAACAAGCCAAGTTTTCCTCAGCATGGTTAAGTTGCTTTTTCATTCCTGATTTCCAACCATAAAAAAAGCGAAACACTCCTGTCTTTCGCTTCTTTTACAAATCATAATATAATTATTATAATTTATTATGTTAAAATTACAAACGCAAACTTCAAAACACAACAACTTTAACTTTACTTTAAATTGTGTTCAGGTATAAGCTATAATAAAATAGATTAAATTTGGAATATATAACTAATATGACATGGAAACAACAAACGTAAAAGCATTCGGTACTGATAGTACCACCGCACCATTAAAAGAAATGAACATAGAGCGCAGAGAGACATTGCCAAAAGACATAGAAATCGAGATTTTATACTGTGGAGTCTGCCACTCCGACTTACACACAGCAAGAAATGATTGGGGTTTTACTACTTATCCTGTAGTTCCGGGCCACGAAATTGTGGGCAAAGTAACCAAAGTAGGGAACGAGGTCAGTAAACTTAAAGTTGGAGATTTTGCTGCTGTAGGCTGCCTAGTAGATTCCTGTAGAAATTGCAGCAGCTGCAAACAGGATTTAGAACAATATTGTTTGAATGGATGGGTTGGAACTTATGGTGGTCAGGACAAACATTTAGGTGGATTTACACATGGAGGTTATTCTGAAAAAATTGTTGTCGATGAAGATTTCGTTTTAAAAGTTCCTGCTAATTTAGACTTAGCAGCAGTAGCTCCACTTCTTTGTGCCGGAATCACAACGTGGTCTCCGCTTCGTCATTGGAATGTTGGTAAAGGAAGCAAAGTTGCCGTTGTTGGATTGGGCGGATTAGGACATATGGCTATCAAATTAGCCAAAGGACTTGGTGCCGATGTAACGCTTTTTTCAAGATCACCGGGTAAAGAAAAAGATGCTTTAGATTTGGGAGCTGATACAGTGATTATCTCTACAGATGATGCGCAGATGGCTTCCGTTGCCGGAAAATTTGATTTGATTATTGATACGGTTCCATATCTGCATGATGTAAATCCGTATGTAGCAACTTTAGCTGTTAGTGGAACGCTTGTTATTGTTGGTTATCTAGGCGGATTAGAACCAATTTTAAATACAGTTCCATTAATTATGGGAAGAAAGTCAGTTGCCGCTTCCTTAATTGGAGGAATAGCCGAAACTCAGGAAATGCTTGATTTTTGTGGTAAACACAACATTGTTTCTGAAATAGAAATCATCAAAATGCAAGAAATAAACGAAGCGTATGAAAGAATGCTGAAAAGCGATGTTAAGTATCGTTTTGTTATCGATATGGCTTCGCTTAAAAGCTAGAAACAAAGCATAAATTATACTAAAAGCACATTCTTTATTTTAAGAATGTGCTTTTTTTGACCACAAAAAAAGCGAAACACTCCCGTCCTTCGCTTCTCTAGTCATAATTAGTAATAATTATGAAATTATCTTAAGTAAAGCTACAAACTTACTCTCCGGAAAGCAACAACTTTAACATTGCTTTAATTCGATTTTAAACATTTCCTTTTACGCTATTTTCCAAGATCGTGTTGGGACTTTGTTCGGGGTTTGTTCGCAAAAAGCAGCTATTTTGCGAACAAACCCCGAACAAACCCCGAACGATACCCGACAACGATATTAAAAATGACGGTTTGAGACGTCAGTAGACGTCACGAGACATCAATAAACGTCATTAGATGTCACTAAGTGTCAGCCTGTATAACGGAATTAATAAATTTTCCTATCTTTAAATACTTAAAAACAAACAGCAATGAAAAAGCTATTCTTCCTCACTATTCTATTAACGGCACTAACGCTGCAAGCCCAGGACACCTACATTCAATGCGGTAAACTCATTGATACCAAAAACGGAAAAGTGCTGACCAATAAAACCATAATCGTTTCGGGTAAAACGATCAAAAGTATAGAAGATGGATTTATTAACCCAACAAATCCAGGTGGCAAAGTCATCGACCTTAAGAACAAAACCATAATGCCGGGCTGGATTGATATGCACGTCCATTTAGAGGAGCAGACGAATCCAAATGCTTATTTAGAGGAATTCACACTCAATGATGCCGACATTGCTTATAACGCGGAGGGTTTTGGTAAAGCTACTTTAATGGCGGGCTTTACTACCGTAAGAGATTTGGGAGGAACAGGTGTCAACGTATCACTTAGAAATGCCATTAATGCCGGTAAAGTTGTTGGTCCAAGAATCTTCACCGCCGAAAAGGCATTAGCTTCTACAGGAGGTCACGCTGATCCGACTAACGGTTACCGCAAAGATTTAATGGGAAACCCCGGGCCAAAAGAAGGAGTTGTTAACAGTGTAGAAGATGCAAGGCAAGCAGTTCGTCAACGGTATAAAAATGGTGCCGATTGGATAAAAATAACAGCTACTGGTGGTGTTTTAAGTGTTGCCAAAAGTTCCGGAAATCCACAATTTACGCAGGAAGAAATAGAAGCCATTGTTTCAACAGCCAAAGATTACGGAATGAAAGTAGCAGCACACGCTCACGGAGACGAAGGCATGCGACGCGCCGTTTTGGGTGGCGTGAAAACTATTGAGCATGGTACCGAAATGAGTGAAGCTACTATGGATTTGATGATAAAATATAATTGCTATTTGGTGCCAACCATCATAGCAGGAAAAACAGTTGAGGAAAATGCTAAAAAACCTAATTACTATCCTGCAATTGTAGTGCCTAAAGCCTTATCTATTGGACCACGAATTCAGGC
>JAYTGH010000461.1:0-4266 GCA_043733645.1 Flavobacterium sp.
TCATTGTGCACATCGATGCTTTCTTCGAACGCCATAAAAGAGGATATAAGTTTGTCTTTTAATTCCATTTTCTTGTTCTTTTGTCATTCCGAGGAACGAGGAATCTCATTATGAGATGCTTCCTTCGTCAGCATGACAAGTTTGCTTAAACTAATTCACTTTTAATCCAGTCGTATCCTTTTTCTTCTAATTCGTAAGCCAGTTCTTTTCCGCCTGATTTTACGATTTTTCCATCCATCAAAACGTGAACGAAATCTGGAATGATATAATCCAACAAACGTTGGTAATGCGTAATTACAACCACTGCATTGTCTTTGCTTTTTAGTTTATTTACGCCGTTGGCAACGATTCTCAACGCATCAATATCCAAACCTGAATCGGTTTCGTCAAGGATTGCCAGTTTTGGTTGCAACATTGCCATTTGAAAAATCTCATTACGTTTCTTTTCTCCACCCGAAAAACCTTCGTTTAATGAACGTGACAAGAACTTACGGTCGATTTCCAATAACTCAGATTTCTCGCGGATTAGTTTTAGCATTTCATTCGCTGGCATTTCTTCTTTTCCGTTGGCTTTTCTACTTTCGTTGATAGCGGTTTTCATGAAGTTCGTTACCGAAACTCCCGGAATTTCAACAGGATATTGAAACGAAAGAAATACGCCTTTATGTGCTCTTTCTTCGGGAGCTAATTCTGAAATGTCTTCACCTTCTAAAAGAATCTCTCCTTCTGAAACTTCGTATTTTTCATTTCCGGCAATGATAGAAGCTAACGTACTTTTTCCAGCTCCGTTTGGTCCCATAATTGCGTGAACTTCTCCGGCATTAACCTCGAGATTGATGCCTCTTAAAATATCTTTGTCTTCAACAGAAGCGTGTAAATTTTTTATGCTTAGCATTTTTTGAATGTGTTTTTTATTATGATTATCCTACTGAACCTTCCAATGAGATTTCAAGTAATTTTTGAGCTTCAACAGCAAATTCCATTGGAAGCTTATTCAATACGTCTTTACTGAAACCGTTTACGATAAGCGCGATTGCTTTTTCGGTTGGAATGCCACGCTGATTGCAATAGAAAACCTGGTCTTCACCGATTTTGGATGTCGTGGCTTCATGTTCAATTATCGCAGATGAATTTTTGCTTTCGATATATGGAAAGGTGTGCGCTCCGCAGTTATTTCCCATTAGCAACGAATCGCATTGTGAAAAGTTACGGGCGTTATCTGCTCTGGCACTTATCTGAACTAAACCACGATAGCTGTTTTGAGATTTTCCAGCAGATATTCCTTTAGAAATGATAGTCGATTTGGTATTTTTACCCAAATGAATCATCTTGGTTCCGGTATCTGCCTGTTGGAAATTATTGGTCACGGCAATCGAATAGAATTCGCCAATAGAATTATCGCCTTTCAAAATAACAGATGGATATTTCCAAGTAATGGCTGAACCGGTTTCAACTTGTGTCCATGAAATTTTTGCGCCTTTCTCGCACAAGCCTCTTTTGGTTACAAAATTGAAAACTCCGCCTTTTCCTTCCTTGTTCCCTGGATACCAGTTTTGGACTGTTGAATATTTGATTTCAGCACCGTCTAAAGCGATTAGTTCAACAACAGCTGCGTGCAATTGATTTTCATCACGACTTGGCGCGGTACATCCTTCAAGATACGAAACATAACTGCCTTCATCGGCAATTAAAAGTGTTCTTTCAAATTGTCCGGTTCCGGCTTGATTGATTCGGAAATAGGTTGAAAGTTCCATTGGACAACGAACGCCTTTTGGAATATAACAGAATGAACCATCTGAAAAAACAGCCGAATTCAAAGCTGCGTAGAAATTATCTTTTTGAGGAACAATCGTTCCTAAATGTTTTCTCACTAATTCAGGATGCTCTTTAATTGCATCCGATATGGAGCAGAAAATAATTCCTTTTTCGTTTAATGTTTTCTTGAAAGTCGTTGCCACAGAAACCGAATCGACCACGATATCCATCGCGATATTGTTCATCTTTTTCTGTTCGTCCAATGAGATTCCAAGTTTTTTATACATTTCCAAAAGTTCAGGATCAACATCATCCAATGTTTTATTTGGATCCACTGTTTTTGGTGCCGAATAATAGGAAATGGCCTGAAAATCGGGCTTTTGATAATGAACATTTGCCCAATTTGGCTCAATCATTTCTTGCCAGGCGCGGAAAGCTTCAATACGCCAATCGGTCATCCATTGCGGTTCTTCCTTTTTCAAAGAAATAGCACGAACAATGTCTTCATTTAAACCAATAGGAAACGTTTCCGACTCAATGTCAGTATAAAACCCGTACTCGTATTCTTTACTTTCGAGTTCAACTTTTAAATCGTCTTCGGTATATTTTGCCATTTATTAAATTTAAAGATTGAAAAATTTAAAGATTGAAAAACTTTAAATCTTAAATCATTTGTTTGTTTCTAATTTAGAATTCAAATACTTGATAAAATTTGAAATGTTTTGCGAAATTTCAATACTCAAAATTAAACTTTCCTGAATTTCACCATCCGAACAAAATTCTAATTCTCTTGCTAAAATCAGCATATTCCTAACCTCGGCACAGCTACCTTTTGCAATTTTCAAATAACGGACAAATTGTTTATTGTTATTATATTCAGAGCCCTCAGCAATATTATTGGTAATTGAAATTACAGCTCTTTTTATTTGATCTTTAAAACCAAATTCTCTTTCAATTGAAGAATTGTTCAGTAATTTGAAAACATGTTTTGTCAACAAAACTCCTTTTTTATGTACTTCAAATTCTTCGAATGACTTTGTCATAATCTTTAAATTTTTCAATAATTTAAAGAGAAAAAGATTCTCCACATCCGCAGGTTCGGGATGCATTTGGATTGTTGAACACAAATCCTTTACCGTTTAATCCGCCCGAAAATTCTAAAATGGTTCCTGCTAAATACAGGAACGATTTTTTCTCCACGGCAATTTTTACATGATTATCTTCAAAAACTTTGTCGTTTTCACCCAGTTCTTTATCGAATTTCAATTCATACGACAAGCCCGAGCAACCGCCACTTTTTACGCCAACACGAACGAAATCTTTGGCAGCGTCAAAACCGTCTTCCTTCATCATCGAAACGATTTTTTTACTAGCGTCATCAGAAACTTTGATCATAGCTTATTTTAATTTTGTCTAAATAATGAGCAAAGTTACTACAATTATCCTTTTTTTCAAGTAACTGTAACATTTTTATAACGAATATAGGAATAGAGAAAAATGATTTTTAATTCTATAAATTTGTAAAAAGATTAAAACATGAAAATTTATCCAATAGAAGCAGGAAATTTTAAGCTCGATGGTGGTGCTATGTTTGGTGTTGTACCAAAAACCATTTGGAATAAAACCAATCCGGCTGATGAGAATAATCTGATTGATATTGCGGCAAGATGTATGTTGATTGAAGACGGAAACCGACTGATTTTGATTGATACCGGAATGGGAAATAAGCAATCGGAAAAATTCTTTGGTTATTATTCGCTTTGGGGAATACATTCGTTGGATAGTTCTTTGGCAAAATACGGCTTTCACCGCGATGATGTGACCGATGTTTTTATGACGCATTTGCATTTTGATCATTGTGGCGGAAGTGTCAACTGGAATTCAGACAAAACGGGTTATGAAGTCGCTTTCAAAAATGCTAAATACTGGACCAATGACAACCATTGGGAATGGGCAACGAAACCAAATGCTCGAGAAAAAGCGTCTTTTCTTTCAGAAAATATTTTGCCGATGCTGGAAAGCGGTCAGTTGAATTTTATCAAAAGACCGGAAGGCGATTATCAAGCTACATCAGAATTAAACTTCGGGATTTTTTATGTGGATGGGCATACCGAAAAAATGATGTTGCCACACATTCAATTCCAAGACAAAACCATCGTTTTTTGTGCCGATTTGATTCCGACTGCCGGACATTTGCCATTGCCTTATGTTATGGGTTATGACACGCGACCTCTTTTGACATTACCGGAAAAAGCTAAGTTTTTGCATGCAGCCGTTGAAAATAATTATTATTTATGGCTCGAGCACGATGCTCACAGTCAAATCATCACTGTTGAAAACACCGAAAAAGGGATTCGTCTGAAAGAAGTTTTCCGTTGTGAGGATATCTTAATGTAGTGTTAATCTAGCTAAAATTATTATCCGGCAAATCTATCTTTGGTGTTAATTATTCTTTTATGAAAAATAACCTATTATCAATTTTTCTAATTCTTGGTTTTTCTTTTTCGAATG
>JAYTGH010000462.1:0-4253 GCA_043733645.1 Flavobacterium sp.
AGTAAAACCGTGAATATAACCTTCTTTATTCTCGCTTTCAAAAAGTACTGTTCGGTTTGTTCCTATTTGATTTTCATAAAAAGCACGACGCTTTTTTACGGACAATCCGCGGAGCATTTTGCTTCTTTTGTTTCGAACATTCATCGGCACAACGTCCATCAATTCAGCAGCTTCCGTATTATCTCTTTCAGAATAGGTGAAAACGTGCAAATATGAAATATTCATTTCGTTTAAGAAATTATAAGTTTCCAGAAAATTTTCATCAGTTTCACCCGGAAAACCAACAATAACATCAACACCAATACACGCATAAGGCATCACTTCACGGATTTTATTTACCCGTTCCGTATAAACTTCACGTAAGTAACGACGTTTCATTTTCTTCAAAATCTCATTGCTCCCGGATTGTAATGGTATATGAAAATGCGGCACAAATGTTCGACTTTGTGAAACAAATTGGATGGTTTCGTTTTTCAAAAGATTTGGTTCTATAGAAGATATTCGTAACCTTTCAATTCCTTCCACTTTATCTAAAGCCTGAACTAAATCGAGGAACGTATGTTCGTGCTTTTTATTTCCGAATTCGCCTTTTCCGTAGTCACCAATATTTACGCCAGTCAAAACAATTTCCTTAATTCCCTGTTTCGAAATATCGGAAGCGTTTTTCAGAACATTTTCCAAAGCATCACTTCTCGAAATTCCACGTGCTAATGGAATCGTGCAATAGGTACACTTATAATCGCAGCCATCCTGTACTTTCAGAAACGCACGCGTTCGGTCGCCAATAGAGTAACTTCCAACGTAGAAATCGGCTTCTTCTATTTCGCAGGAATGTACTTCGCCCATATCGTTTTTGGACAAATCATTGATATAATCGGTAATCTTGAATTTTTCTGTAGCACCCAAAACCAAATCAACACCGTCAACGGCAGCTAATTCTTCTGGTTTTAATTGCGCATAACATCCAACAGCTGCAACAAACGCTTTATCGTTGAGTTTCATGGCTTTTTTAACTATTTGCTTGAATTGTTTATCGGCGTTTTCAGTAACCGAGCAGGTATTTATCACATAAATATCGGCTACTTCTTCGAAATCGACGCGGTCAAAACCTTCGTCCTGAAAATTTCTCGCGATGGTAGACGTTTCGGAGAAATTTAATTTGCAGCCTAAAGTATAAAAGGCAACTTTCTTTTTGCTTTCCATAAATAAATTCAATTAATGAAATCGTTGTCAAAAATTGAGAGTGCAAAGATAGTTTAATTTGAAAATTATGCAATTTGAAAATCCTAAAATTTGGCGAAATTTAGGAAAATTAAAAGGTTAATTTGTTTGGGGCTGATTTTGCACAAGTCTAATACAAGTCTAATACAAGTCTAATGAAATGCATATTTTAATTAGACTTGTATTAGTTTTATAATAGTTTTTTTATAGATTTACTTCGAGCATGGTAAAGTTATCTAGATATAAAATAAAAAAGCACCCAAAAGGTGCTTTCTATTCTTATTCTTTTCTGTATTTTTTTGTGATCTCAAAAACGTGCTCGAGGATTTTGGCATCTTCCTCTGAAAATTCTACCTGACGCCTAGCCATAACTATTTTGGCTGTTTGAAATGCTTTGGAAGTTAAATAAGTTGTGAATCCGGCAGCGCCACCCCAGGAATAACTTGGCACAAAGTTTCTTGGAAATCCTGAACCAAAAATATTAGCAGAAACACCAACTACTGTTCCTGTATTAAACATGGTGTTGATACCACATTTACTGTGATCACCCATCATCAATCCGCAGAATTGTAATCCGGTACGGGCAAAGCCTTCGGTTTCATAACTCCACAAACGCACTTCTTCATAGTTATTTTTTAAGTTCGAATTATTGCTGTCGGCACCAATATTACACCATTCACCAAGAACGGAGTTTCCTAAAAATCCATCGTGTCCTTTATTGGAATATCCCATTAAAACTGAGTTGCTTACTTCGCCTCCAATTACAGAATGTGGTCCAACGGTAGTAGCACCATATACTTTAGAAGCCAATTTCACTCTTCCTGATTCACACAAAGCAAAAGGTCCTCGAATTACTGAACCTTCCATGATTTCTGTATTTTTTCCGATGTAAATTGGACCAGTTGAAGCGTTCAGCGTCACAAATTCAAGGGTTGCTCCTTCTTCGATAAATATATTTTCAGGCGAAAGCACATTGACGCTTTTTGGGATTGGTTGTGAATGTCTACCGTCTGTAATCAACTCAAAATCTTCGCGAAGTGCCGCATCGTTTTTGGCAAAGATATCCCAAGTGTGTTGCACTGTTAGGCATTCTTCGCTAAATTCAATTATTTCATAACTATCAAAATCGACTTCCTCCTGCGTATCATTCGTATAAAAAGCGATGACTTCATCGCCTTGAAAAATAGCTTGATTTTTTTCCAAGCTTTTTACCATTTCAGAAAGAATATCATTTGGCAGGAAAGAAGCATTAATCATTACATTGTCTTCCATTTCTACCATTGGAAACTTTTCGGAAAGATATTCTTCGGTCAGAGTCGTTGTGGTGTAGCCAAGATATTTCTCCCATTTCTCCCGAATTGTCAAAATTCCGATACGAATATCGGCAACTGGTCTTGTGAATGTAAATGGTAAAAGTGCGTTACGAACTGTTCCGTCAAAAAGTATGTAGTTCATTGTGAAGGTTTATAAGTTTATGAGTTTATAAAGTTTATAGCTCTCTTCAAAAGTACAAAGATTAAACAAATAAAAAAACCACTCACTTTCATGAATGGTTTTGATACTATTGAAACACTTATCCCATAGGTTCGGGACTTATTTTGAGTGCTTAGCGTATTTAGTTTTGAATTTATCAATACGTCCTGCAGTATCGATAAGTTTAGATTTACCTGTGTAAAAAGGATGGGAAGTTCTAGAAATCTCCATTTTGAATACTGGGTATTCAACACCTTCGTGAGTGATTGTTTCTTTGGTTTCTACTGTTGATTTAGTGATAAAAACATCTTCATTTGACATGTCTTTAAAAGCAACTAATCTGTAATTTTCTGGGTGAATTCCTTGTTTCATTTTGTAAGTCTTTTTATTGTTATGAAGTAGTTTGTTCTGAAGCTTTCTTTCTGAAAAGGTATAAACTGGCTACAACTTTTAATTATTTCTTTTTTTAATTAGAGTGTGCAAAATTACACTTATTTTTTAAAAATCAAACCAATAGGTAAACTTTTTTTAATTGTTTTGTACTTACCAAAAAGTAATTACGGAATTACTATATTTGTTAACTAATCAAAACCTAAACATTATGAATGAAATTATTAAGAAAAACGGAATTATCTACGGAGTCATATCTGGAGTAATTTCAATTTTGATATTAACCATCATATATACAGCAGACGTAATGTTATTTGTTTCCAGTTGGATAACATTTTTAAAGGTTGTGATTTTTACTGGGTTGGCAATTTTATTATTAGTTAATACTAAAAAACAATTAAATGATGAGATGAATTTCAAGGAAACATTTAAAACTTATTTCATTTTTGCAAGTATCAGCCTTTTAATTACAACCATCTTTGAAATAATCCTATTTAATTTTATTGATCCATCTCTAAAAGATACTTTAAAAGAATTACTGATAAAAACAATTGTTCCATTTTTGGAAAAGTTTAATACTCCAGCAAAGGCTATTAATGAAGCAGTTAAAAAAATTCAAGAAAATGACCAATTCTCAATTATTGAATTAATAAAAGGATATTTTTCTTATCTTGTTATTAGTGCTATTTTAGGTTTAATTTTAGCAGCTATTTTCAAATCTAAATCACCTTCATCTCAAGGATTATAAATGAATTTATCCATAATAATTCCACTTCTTAACGAACAGGAATCTTTACCTGAATTACACCATTGGATTGTCAAAATAATGACAACCCACAATTATTCCTATGAAGTAATTTTTATAGATGATGGTAGTAAAGATGAATCGTGGCAAATTATTGAACAGCTTTCACAGGAAAACCCAAATGTAAAAGGAATTCGTTTCCTTACGAATTTTGGTAAATCACAAGCGCTACATGCCGGTTTTGCAAAAGCTAAAGGCGATGTAATCATTACTATGGATGCCGACTTGCAAGACAGTCCGGAGGAAATCCCGGATTTATACAATATGGTTTTAAACCAAAACTTTGATTTGGTTTCGGGTTGGAAAAAGAAACGCTATGATTCGGTTGTTGGTAAAAATCTGCCTTCCAAATTATTTAATTGGG
>JAYTGH010000463.1:0-4253 GCA_043733645.1 Flavobacterium sp.
TGCTACCAAAGGATTAGACGAAAATATGGAAGCCGCCAAACACAACTTCCTCCTGCGCGGTTACTTCAAAAAGAAAGAAAAAGAAGCCGCCAAGAAGAAAGAAGATTTGGAAGACGCGAAAAAAGAAGCTGCTGACAAGAAAGCTGCTGAAAAAAAGAAATAACCAAAAGTGTGAATCATATAATTTAATTATAACATTATACAATTAGTAAGTAACCGATTTTCAGAAATTTATACTGTTGTAAAAATTCATTTGCAACTTAAAAATAACAGTTATGTCAGACGCAGAAAAAAAAGAAAAACAGGAAAAAACACCAGCATCCGAAAAACAAAAAGTAGTTGACAATCACAAAAAAGCCGCAACCCATCATGAAGCCGCAGCATCTCATCATAAAGACGCCGCAAAACATTTCGAAGACGGAAATAAAGATAAGGCTAGTGTAGCTAACAAGGAAGCTAAAGGACAAACAAAAATGGCTAAAAAACTTCAGAAGAAAAACACGAAGAAATATACTTCATCTGAAAAATAATCTTTCTCTAACTATTTAATTGATTAAAGCACCCTTCGTCAGGTGCTTTTTTTTTAAACTCAATATACTATGCTTTTAGAACAAAAATTAAACGAGGACATCTTAAAAATTACTATGAAAATCAGGAATGAACGTCCTGAATTATTAAAGTATTTAAATGAAATGGTTATTACCATTCCTAATGTGGCTTCGCCCGAAATGACTATTAAAGTGTTACAAGACTATTATAACTCTTTAGAGTCCATGCTCAAGAAATACACTATAAATACTCCGCTTCACGCCAACAAGTGGAAATCTTGAAATATAATTCAAATATATTATAACATTTGGTCAATGGCTATCCTCGAAATTTGTAATGTAATTAATTAGTAACAACTTAATACTTAAAAAAATGAAAAAGACAGTTTTAACCATGGTTTTGATTGCGTTGGCAATTACTTTGAACTCCTGTAGTAACGACAATAATACTTCAGGAAATTATGCTTACAAAGTTCGTATGACTGATGCTCCCGGACCATACGATGCCGTAAATGTAGATATTAGAAGTGTTGAAGTAACGGGAGCCAACGGCAATACCGTTACCTTAAATACACAAGCTGGTATTTACAACCTTTTAGATTTTTCTAACGGAGCCGATACACTTGTTGCTACTAGCATGCTGAGTGATTCTAGTGTAAAGCAAATCAGGCTGATATTAGGGCCTAACAATACCGTAGTTGTTGGTGGAGTAAGTTATCCTTTAAGTACGCCAAGTGCAGAACAATCAGGATTAAAATTGCAAGTAAACCAAACCCTGCAAGCCGATATTGATAATAGTATTCTTCTCGATTTTGATGCACACAACTCTATCATACAAACCGGTAACGGAACCTATAAACTGAAACCCGTATTGAGAACTGTTGTAGCTGCTATATCTGGAAGCGTTAAAGGAAGTATTTCTCCTGCGGGCACATTGGCTGTGGCAACAGCTACTTCTACAGCAAATGTTGACTATAGCAGTAGCATTGATGCCAACGGAAATTTCAAAATCAGCGGATTGCCACCGGGAGCGTACACCATTACAGTAACTCCTATATTGCCGCTGCTTCCTGTAATTCAAACTAATGTTATGGTTGCGGCAGGAAACACTACGAATATCGGAGTGGTTGCCTTTTAGAACATTATTAAATTTTTATTCTTACCTACCGAAAAGAGATTGAATTAGTTATTTAACCATTACTATTTCAATCTCTTTTCTTTTTAATTTCGAAATAAAACACTGTTTGCACCAAATAAAACAATACTAAATTTAAACAATGTAATTATGCAAACAGAAATCGAATTAAACGAAGTCATCTTAAAAATTACTATGAAAACTCGGAATGAGCATCCCGAATTATTAAAGTATTTAAATGAAATGGTTATTACCATTCCTGATGTTGCTTCGCCCGAAATGACTATTAAAGTGTTTCAAGACTAGTATAACTCTTTAGAGTCTATGCTTAAAAAATATACAACTAATACTCCTCTTTAGTCAAACAAGTGAAAATCTTGAAACATAATTCAAATATTTTGTAACGCAAACCAAGTGGCTCTTATAGACCTTTACGAAACAATAATTGAAACAATAAATTTTTTTCTAATCTATTGTAAAGTATCCCACTAAAAGCAAAACGCTGTTTGCCTCAAAACGATAGCAACTATAATCAATCCAAAAGCTACTTGACCCAAAGATAGTTTTTTGTTTGATTATCAATTTCAACTAACCTTATGAAAAAAGTATATCTCTACATAGAAACCAGTTTTGAAAAACTAACCCTAAAGGCAACTAGGATATTGGGGAATTCCATTACGTTTATTTGTGCCTTAACTTTAGTGCTATTTTGGTGGACAACCAGCTTGTTTCGCTCTACAGATTGGCACCAGAATATTGGCGACTTTATCTTTGGGACGACCTTTTTAAGTTTGTTTATTATCCAAAAATCGTTTAATCGCTATTCGGCTTTGGTGCATTTAAAGATGAACGAATTAATTTCTTCACACGAAACCGCCAATAATGCCGTTATGAATGATAGCGAAAAAACGGAACACGAAATTTTAGCGCTAACCAATGAATACATCGAAGTGGAAAATGAAATAAAGGAACTTGATAAAGAGCCAAACGAATAAAGTGAATCTCCAACCTAACCATAGTAAGTGTGAATAATACAATTCTTATGACAAATTGTATAATAGGATTGAAACACAACTAAATACCTTTATACTATCAAAAATAACTTAAAAAAATACAATTATGAGCAATTTACTTTACACTGTCGCAGTAATACTGATTATTTTATGGGCTATTGGCTATTTTGCCTATAGTGCGGGTGCTATTATACACATATTACTGGTTATAGCAATCATTGCTATAATATTAAGATTAATACAAGGAAGAAGAATTTAATAACAATAAATAAAATTAAAATTATGAAAACAAGTAAAGTAGTATTAGGTGTTCTTGGCGGCGTTGCCGTTGGCGCTATTGCTGGAATTCTTTTTGCCCCGGATAAAGGGACTGAAACCAGAAAAAAAATCATGAAAAAAGGAAATGATTTAAAGAAAGATCTTAAAGATAAGGCTGAAGGGCTTTATGGCAGCCTAGCATCCAAATATGGAAATGTGATGGATGATGCCAAAGAATTTGTTTCTGATCATCATGAAAAAAAATAAACGTACTAATTCTGATAACCTATGGAAAATAGCGCTTCAACAATAGAAAATCTGGTCGAAAGAATAGAGCAGTATACAAAAACATCCTTTGATTTATACAAGTACACTGCCATATATAAAACAGCAGCGCTATTTTCCTCATTAGCCGTAAAATTAGTACTCTTCACAGTAAGCTTAATTGCGACTTTACTCCTTACGGTGGCGTTAGCCCTTTGGATAGGCGATATTTTAGAGAAAACAGCTTACGGTTTTTTAATCATGGGCTCGTTTTATATTTTTGTGGGAATAGTAATTTTCATTTTCAGAAAAAGCTGGATTGAAATCAGAATAAGTAATTCTATTATCGACAGTTTAGAAACCAAAGAGACAAATGAAAACTATAGATAAAAAAGAGTTATTGATGCAACGCATCATAGCATTAGAAAGCAAACAAGCTTATGAATTAAATCAGTTAAAGAGTGAATTTCACACTGCTATAGATCAATTAAGTCCATGGAATCTTATAAAAAATGCGTTTACCGGATTTACATCTTCACCCGATACAAAATCAGATGTATTGGATGGCGCTGTAAATATTGCTTCACATTTTTTATCCAGAAATCCGATATTAGGTGTTTTTCAAAAACCTATTAAAAACATTCTCAGAAATACTTTAGAAAAATTAATTTACAAAATAAGCCCAAAAAAAGAACTACAACACTAAATTGAGAACTCATGTTAAAATCAAAAGAATTTATACCGAATGAAATAAAAAAAGAACAAAACAAATTAGACCTTTTCTATTGCATCGTGTTTCTTATGTCGTATCTCTCCTTAAAAGCTCTAATTAATGGCAACCATTTCATTTGGGCAGCCTTCACTCGAAAAACAACTACCACAATATAAAAAAAATAGACAGTTATTTTTAAAGTAGGACTTCTATATTCTTTATTCTATTATCTTTTCTCTATTATCTTTTCTCTATTATCTTTTCTCTATTATCTATTATCTTTTTTCTCTCTCCTCAAATCATCTGTGAATTATACAAACCTT
>JAYTGH010000464.1:0-4250 GCA_043733645.1 Flavobacterium sp.
TTATTTCTACTTTTAAATTCGCTATCAAATAAATCTGAAAATGACATAATCTTATTGGTTTTAAGATGCAAATATAATTCAATTTAACCTTTTTGAGAAACCATTTTTGAAAATGTTTTTCATCGATTTAAGTGGTTATTTTTTTTAGTAAAACAAAATAAATCGTAAGTTTACCTACCTAAATAACCTAATGCTATGTCAGATTTTTGGATTCACTTCAACACTGGACTAAAACATTTGCTCACTTTTCATGCTTACGAGGATGTTTTATTTCTTTTGGCACTCACCGTTCCTTATGAGTTTAAATCATGGAAAAAGATTCTGATTCTTATTTCATTATTAACCGCCACACACGCATTGGCACTGATGCTTTCCGTTTTTAATATTGTGACAATCAACGTCAGCATTGTGACTTTTTTGATTCCAATAATGCTACTAATTGCCTCTTTTTACAACATTTTTGTTGCAGGAAAATCGAGCAAAAAAGACAGCATTACTTTTATCGCAATTGTGACTTCGTTATTCGGAATTATTCATGGTTTAGGATTTGCAAATTATTTTAACCACATCGTTTCCGGAAAACCAACCGATAAATTATTGCCACTTTTCGAATCGGCACTTGGTTTTGAAATATCGCAAATCATTGTAATTACTGCAGCTTTGCTACTCGCTTACGTTGTACAAACTTTGTTCAAATTCACCAAACGCGATTGGATTTTAATCGTTTCCGCCTTTGTTATCGGCATCGTCATTCCGATGATTATCAGAAGTGAAATTTGGGTTAAATAATTGTTTAGAAGCGAAAGGTTTGGGTATATTTGCTATCCATTTTCCTGCTGTTCGTCACGCGCGGCGTTTCCTTCCATCAGGGCTAGATGAAAAACCATTAACCTTTTGGAATCTTATAAAAAGATTCTGAAACGAGTTCAGAATAAATGAAAGAACAAAAACAACTCAAATACGATATTGCTTATCTAAGAATTGCTGCCGAATGGAGCAAACTTTCCTATTGCAAACGCAAGCAGGTTGGCGCCATCATTGTGCGCGACCGCATGATTATTTCCGATGGTTACAACGGAACACCATCAGGTTTTGAAAACTGTTGCGAAGATGAAGAAGGATTAACACAATGGTTTGTGCTTCATGCCGAAGCCAATGCTATTTCAAAAGTAGCACGTTCAACACAAACCTGCGAAAACGCAACCTTATACATTACACTTTCGCCCTGCAAAGAATGCAGCAAACTCATTCATCAATCGGGAATAAAACGTGTGGTATTTCAACATGGTTACCGCGATACAACAGGATTAGAATTTTTAGAAAAAGCGGGAATTGTTGTCAATCAAATTGAAGATTTAGACTAAATGAAATCAAAAGAGAAATATTTACCAATACTATTATTTGGCTGCGTTGCCCTGGGCATTGTCATTGGTGGCATGGTTAATTTTCCGCAACGAACTATATCAAAACAAAATGCTCGAAAAATCAAAATTGAACGCCTGATTGATTTTATCAATGACGAATATGTCGACGATGTCAATTCTGATTCTATTGTCGATATGACAGTAAACAGCATTCTGGCAAATCTTGATCCACATTCTGTTTATCTTCCACCTAGCGAACAATCTTCGGAAGCCGAAATCATGAAAGGCGACTTCGTTGGTATAGGTGTTAATTTTTATATGTACAACGATACCGTTACCGTGGTAAAACCGTTGGAGAATGGCCCGGCTGCAAAGGCGGGAATCCTTTCCGGAGACCGAATTTTATACGCCGATAAAGCCAAACTTTTTGGACGGAAATTACCAACCGATAGCCTATACAACAAACTAAAAGGCGAAGAAGGCTCAAAAGTTTTACTTACTATTTTCAGAAAAAGCACCAAAAAAAAACTAAAACTTACTGTTGAACGCGAGGTCGTTCCAATAAAAAGTGTCGACACGTATCTTATGCTCAATAAAACTTCAGGCTATATTAAAATCAATCGTTTTGCGGAGAATACCTATGACGAATTTCGTGTTGGATTAGAACATTTGAAAAAACAGGGAATGACCACTTTAGTCATCGACTTGCGTGAAAATGGTGGCGGTTATTTAGAAAAAGCTGTCGAAGTTATCGATGAACTTTTAAAAGATAAGGAACTAATTGTTTTTACCAAAAACAGAAAAGGTATAGTCGACAAGACTTTTGCAACTGCTGGCGGGATTTTTGAAAACGGAAAAGTGTTTGTTTTAATTGATGAAAATTCCGCTTCGGCAAGCGAAATACTAGCTGGTGCGATTCAAGATAATGACAGAGGAACTATTGTAGGTCGCCGTTCCTTCGGAAAAGGACTGGTGCAACGCGAAATGGGTTTTGATGATGGTTCGGCTGTTCGTTTGACGACTTCAAGATATTACACACCAAGCGGGCGATCTATTCAAAAACCTTATACAAAAGGGGAAGGCGAAAAATACAGTCAGGATGCTGAAACCCGTTTTAAAAGCGGCGAACTATATGAAAAAGACAAAATGAAAATCGCCGATTCTCTTAAATTTAAAACCAAAAAAGGGCGAACTGTTTATGGTGGTGGCGGAATTGTTCCTGATATTTTTGTGCCTCTTGAAGTAAAAAAAGGTGAAGAAAATTTGGCTTATATTTTAAATTCAGGAGTTGTGGGCCATTTTGTTTTTGAGCAATTAGACAAAACCCGAAACACATTCACAGGATTGAAATTCGAGCAGTTTTTAACCAAAATGCAAAAGGATGACAGCTATGTTCCAAAATTAGAAAGCTATCTAAAAGATGCTGGTTTGGAAATGAAATTGGAAACTAATAAAACATTAGTCAAAAAATACATCGCTGCTGAATTTGCGCGTCAGTTATTTGGCGAAAGCCAATACTACAATATCATTCTCAAAGATGATACGATGCTGAATGCGGTTTTAAAATAAGCTATTTTTTTATCGAATCATGACTTTGCGAAGAAATACCGTTATTCCAGAAAGTCAAAATATCAGTCGCAACTGCTGCGCCACTTCCGGCTGCAATAGCTAACTGACTGCGCCAACCGGCAAGTGTTCCCACTACATAAATTCCCTCGGCTACTTTATGATCTTCATTTTTCAGTTGGATGCGTTGCTTTTCGGTTATTGCTTTTTTGTGTGCTTCTACAAAGTGCATCAATCCTTCAATATCAAAAGTATTTGAATAGCCAATCGCAACGACAATACATTTAGTTTGATAGGAATTCTTATTGGTTGTAACTATAAAATTTGGAAATTCGCCTGCAACTTTCAATACTTTTTCGCCATCAACTTGCGTTATGTGAGGATATAATTGTTGTAGATGTTCAGTACTTTCGGTCAGTAATTCTGAACCCAATTTCCCAGAAGGAACGCCATAAGCATTGTAAAATATAGCTTCCTGAAGCGATGATGTTTTTTGATGTGTAATAATTCCGATTTTTTTATCCTGCACAAATGGCTTTTTGTGAGCCGAACCCAAAACTAAAGCACATGACATACCAGAAACGCCGCCACCAATTATTAAAACATCAAACATGGTTTTAGTGTTTAAGTTTTGATTCTATTTTTTTTGACATTTTAAAAATCAAAAGAATAAAAACAGCGCAAAACGACGCCACAATGCCAATCAAAGCAATCATGCTGTTTCCTTCAAATGGTTCTTTGAAATCAAGAAGAAAAACGTTTACTATTATCAAAGCAATAGCAATAAAAAGAAGAATGTTTGTGAAAATTTTCATGATTTACATTTAGAGAACAAAAATACTAAAATTTGGCTTTATGCAAATAGTCCTTTAACATTAGCGGCAAATAATTTAACAGCAATCGCTAAAAGTACTACGCCAAAAACTTTTCTGATGATACTTAATCCATTTTCGCCAAGCATTTTTTCGATTTTGGCTGAAGATTTCAAAACCAAATACACCAAAACAATATTCAGAAGTATGGCAATAATGATGTTTATCGAATAGAATTCTGCGCGAAGTGAAAGTAATGTTGTCATCGTTCCGGCACCAGCAACTAAAGGAAATGCGATAGGAACGATTGAAGCTGAAGTTGCTTTTTCATCTTTGTATAATCGAATTCCAAGTATCATTTCTAAAGCTAAAAAGAACAATACAAACGAACCAGCAACAGCAAACGAATTGGCATCAATACCAATCAATTTCAGGATTTCTTCACCAACAAAAAGAAAAGCAATCATTATAACTGCTGAAACAAGCGCTGCTTTTTCGGATTGGATTT
>JAYTGH010000465.1:0-4236 GCA_043733645.1 Flavobacterium sp.
AAGCTGTTTTTGAATTGGTAAATCGAAAATGTTTTATCAATGTAGAACTCAAAACTTATGACACTTCAGATAAAGTAGCAGAACTTATCGAACAGTATGTTTCTGAAAAAAATTGGAAATACGAAGATTTCATTGTTTCCAGTTTTGATTGGAATGCCTTGCAACAAGTCCATTTTCTGAATGATAAAATCCAGATTGGCGTTTTGACAAACACAGATATAGAGTTGGCAATGGCTTTCGCCAGATTCATAAAAGCGTATTCCGTTCATCCTTATTATCATTTGCTGACGAAAGAAAACGTTGTTCAAATGCAATCCAAAAAATTTAAAGTTTATCCGTGGACCATCAATGAGCCCGAAGACATTATATTTGTAAAATCGGTAGAGGTTGACGGCATCATTACCGATTTTCCAGATAGACTATGAACTCAAACTTCGATATAATAATTGTTGGCGGTGGTGCAGCGGGATTTTTTTCGGCAATTAATATCGTCGAAAACAATCCAAAGCTAAAAGTCGCAATCCTCGAAAGAGGCAAAACCGTCCTAGAAAAAGTCCGAATTTCAGGTGGCGGACGATGTAATGTAACGCATGCCTGTTTTGTTCCAAATGATTTAGTGAAGTTTTATCCGCGTGGCGAAAAAGAATTACGTGGTCCTTTTCATCAATTCTGTTCGGGCGATACAATTGATTGGTTTGAGAAGCATGATGTGGAATTAAAAATTGAAGATGACGGAAGAATGTTTCCTATTTCGGATAGTTCACAAACGATTATCGATTGCTTTATTTCGGCAACGCAAAAACTGGGAATACAAGTATTGACGGGTCAAAGTGTGCAATCCATTTTCAAAGCAGAAAAGTATTGGAAAGTAGAAACCAATCACGAAACTTTCGCCTGCCAAAAACTGATTATGACTACGGGAAGTAATCCAAAAATTTGGGAAATGCTTACTCAACTTGGACATAGCATTGTTTCACCTGTTCCTTCTCTATTTACATTTAATATAAAAGATGCGCGGATTAAAGATTTGATGGGGCTTTCGGCTTTCGCCAAAGTGAAAGTAAAAGGCAGCAAATTAGAAACAACTGGACCTTTATTAATCACCCATTGGGGAATGAGTGGCCCGGGAATTTTGCGTTTATCAGCTTGGGGCGCACGGGAATTATTTGACAAAAATTATCAATTCCTATTACAAGTTAATTGGCTCAACGAGGTTACATTTGAAGAAGCTCTTGACACTTTAAAAGAGATAAAACAAGAGCATGCGAAGAAAGCAGTAAGCAAAAAATCTCCATTTGATTTCCCTAATAGATTATGGGAAAGTCTGGTTCTAGCTTCAGGAATTGACAGCGAGGGAAAATGGGCTGACTTATCTAAAAAACAATTGACTGATTTAGCCAACCAACTTACGAATGGTGAATTTCAGGTAAATGGTAAAAGCACTTTTAAAGAAGAATTTGTTACGGCTGGCGGTATCGATTTAAAAGAAATCAATTTCAAAACCATGGAAAGTAAACTGCATGAAAATTTATTCTTTGCGGGCGAAATCGTAAATATCGATGCTATAACTGGTGGATTTAATTTTCAAAACGCTTGGACGAGTGGATTTATAGTTGCCGAAGCTATTAAGTAATTATTTATTCAACCACCAAATACTTGCATTCAGTATAGCGGCAAAACTTACCCAAGCCAAATAAGGAAGTAATAAAAGTCCGGCTGTTTTATCGATTTTTTTGAACAGATTATACGTTTCTAAAATCATCAGCCAAAGCAAAATGATTTCAATTAAAGCCAAAAATGGATTATGCAAACCAAAGAAAAGGTATGACCAAAGCGCATTCAAACCAAACTGTATCGCAAAGAAACCAAGTGCTTTTTTAGTTGTTTGTTCATCAGAACCACTAGTCCAAACCAAACCAGCGGCAATTCCCATCATGATATACAACAAGGTCCAAACTGGTGCAAAAATCCAGTTCGGTGGATTAAAAACAGGCTTTACCAAAGTAGGATACCAAGTTGTAATACTTTCTCTTGTTATCATTCCCGACAGATAACCAATCGTTACACATACGGCAACGACCAAAACTATTTTTAAAATCTTTTGCATAACGATTACTTTATATAACTTCAAATATACTAAACATTTGAGATTAAGAGGAGAATGTCCTGTGGACATTCGGTTTTAACAGTTACAAATTAAATAAAAATTTATTCTCTTATATTTGCATCTAAATTTCAAATCTATGTTGTCCGAAAAGGATTTTATTTCAAAACCATTTTTACCTACAATCGAAAACGGAAGTTTTCAATGGAGCGCACCAAGTAATATTGCTTTGGTAAAATATTGGGGTAAAAGAGAAAATCAGATTCCGGCAAATCCTTCGATTAGCTTTACACTTAACAATTGTAAAACGATTACCAAATTGGCTTTCGCCAAAAAACAATCTGACGGAAACTTTTCATTCGATTTATTATTTGAAGGCAAACCCAAAGAAGATTTCAAGCCCAAAATTCAAAAATTCCTGGAACGAATTGAAATCTATTGCCCATATTTGAAAGACTACCATTTTACAATTGCTACCGAAAATACATTTCCACATAGTTCGGGTATTGCTTCTTCCGCTTCCGGAATGGCTGCTTTATCAATGAATATTATGAGTTTAGAAAAAACATTAAATCCTGAAATGACGGATGATTTCTTTTATCAAAAAGCATCATTCTTAGCGCGATTAGGTTCGGGAAGTGCGTGCAGAAGTGTAAAAGGACGCATTGTCGTTTGGGGAAACCATGCCGAAATTGAAGGCAGTTCGGATTTATTTGGCGTAGAATTTCCATCAAACATTCATCAAAATTTCAAAAACTACCAAGACACCATTTTGTTAGTTGACAAAGGCGAAAAACAAGTATCATCTACTGTTGGACATGATTTGATGCACAATCATCCCTTTGCTGAACAACGATTCGCGCAAGCGCATCACAATTTATCAAGCATAAAAACAGTTTTAGAAAACGGCAATTTAGAAGAATTCATCAAAATAGTAGAAAGTGAGGCATTGACTTTACATTCCATGATGATGACTTCGTTGCCTTATTTTATTTTGATGAAACCGAAAACTTTGGAAATTATTAATCGTATTTGGAAGTTCAGAAATGAAACGAATATTCCTATTTGTTTTACCCTTGATGCGGGGGCAAACGTACATGTTTTGTATTCCGAAAACGTTAGAGAAAGTGTTTTGCAATTTATTACCACTGAATTAGTTGGCTATTGTCAAAATGGTCAGTATATTTGTGACACGATTGGAAATGGAAGTCAATTGATAATTGATAATTGATAATGTAAAATTAAAGAATGGAGAGGCAAAACATTATCAAAGAAAAATCATTTTTATTTGCAATTGAAATAGTTGGACTTTATAAAGTTTTAGCCGAAAGAAAAGAGTTCGTTTTATAAAAACAATTACTTCGTTCTGGAACATCAATTGGAGCAAATGTTAGAGAATCAGAACATGCTCAAAGTAAAGCTGATTTTATTCATAAACTATCAATTGCTTTAAAAGAAGCTAATGAAACAGAATATTGGTTGGACTTATTACATTAAACGAAATATCTAAGTCAAATTGAATTTGAAAATATAAAGCCTAAAATAATAGAATTATTAAAATTACTTATTAGTATAATTAACACTTCTAAATCAAAATAATTATCAATTATCCATTGTTAATTATTAATTAAATCTATGAAAGGACCATTATTTTACTCAAAAATTCTTCTCTTCGGAGAATACGGAATTATCAAAGATTCTAAAGGTTTATCAATTCCTTACAATTTTTACAATGGCGCTTTGAAAGTGGATGAAAATCCATCACAGGAAGCTATTAAATCCAATGCAAGTTTGAGAAAATTTGTAACCTATTTGGAGCAACTGCAAAACGAACAATCAGCATTAGTAACTTTCAATTTAGAAGCTTTAAAAGCAGATGTTGAACGTGGAATGTATTTCGATTCGAGTATTCCTCAAGGCTATGGTGTTGGAAGTAGCGGCGCATTAGTCGCTGCGATTTATGACAAATATGCCAAGAATAAAATCACTGTTTTAGAAAACCTGACAAGAGAAAAATTATTGCAACTGAAAACTATTTTCTCTCAAATGGAATCATTTTTCCACGGAAAAAGTTCAGGGCTTGATCCATTAAATAGTTATTTGAGCATTCCCATTCTTATCAACTCGAAAGA
>JAYTGH010000466.1:0-11158 GCA_043733645.1 Flavobacterium sp.
GGATCTTCTTCTATTTTTTTGCGAAGTTGTGCTACAAAAACCCGCAAGTATTGCGTTTGGTCGGCATAAGCATTTCCCCAAATTTCTTTTAGTATATATTGATGCGTCAGAACTCGACCGTCATTTTTCAATAATAATGTGAATAAATTATATTCGGTTGCGGTAAGTTTAAGAATTTCTTCTTTTAGCTTGATAATTCTCGAAACAAAATCAACAGTGATGTCGCCAAAAGCAATAATCGGTTCCTGACTTTGATTAAAATTACCACGCAAAGCAGTTCTAATTCTTGCTAGTAATTCTTGTGTTCGGAAAGGTTTGGTCAGATAATCATTAGCACCTGAATCTAATGCTTTTACAATTTCTTCTTCCGTACTTTTTACAGATAAAATGATAATAGGATTTTGATACCAATCGCGGAGTTTTTTCAAAATCACTTGACCATCTTCATCTGGCAAACCTAAATCCAATAAAATCAAATCAGGCTGATGACTTGCTGCCATTGTAATTCCTTCTTTTCCGTTGACGGCAAACAAAAGTTTATATCCGTTGGCTTCGAGCGTAATCTCAAGAAGTTTTCTAATCTGACTTTCGTCATCAATAACTAATAGGGAAAAAGTATTACTCATTTTCAACAGAATTAGTTGATAAACAATCGACCGCAAAAGCCATTTCAAAAACAGCTCCACCTCCTTCAGCATTACTCAGTTTTATGGTTCCGTTTTGGGTTTCTACAAAACCTTTAACGATAGATAAACCTAAACCTGTTCCGCCTGTTTTCGAGTTTTGTAGGCGATAAAATTTATCAAAAGCCTTATCAATTTCAGCTTCAGGGAAACCGTAACCGTCGTCCGAAATAATGATAATACATTTTTTAATCACATCCATATGCATATCATAATCCGCATCGACTTCATATTTGACATCGATTTGGATTTTTGCGCCTTTTGGAGTGTATTGTGCAGCGTTATAAATCAGGTTGTAGAGAATTTGTTCCATCAAACCATAATCGAGTTTAAAAAGCGGCAGATTTTCTTCAATGTTGATGACTAATTTATGCTGATGTAGTTCTTCTGTCAATCGGTTACAAACATTATAGATAATTTCTTTAACATCGCACCAATCGAGCTTTGGCTGAATATAACCCGATTCTAATCGGGACATATTGAGTAAATTCTCAACCTGATAATTTAATTTCATCGATGCTTTTTCAATTTCATCCAACAAATTTTCTTTGCTGTCATGAGATAAATTCACATTCTTTTGCTGCAACGTATCAATTGAACCAATGATTGTAGCAATTGGAGTTCGTAGTTCATGCGAAAGCGAATCGAGCAACGTATTGTACAATTTCATCGTATTGGCTCGGGTTTCTTTGACGTGAATTGCTTTTTGCATGCGTTTGATTTTATACGTCAAAACAGCGTTGATAAGCGAAATGATAAAGAACAAAAGAAGCAGTAATGTATCTTCGGCACTATCTACATGTAAAGTATAATAAGGCTTTATAAAAAGAAAATCCAAAGCCAAAGCTCCAAGAACTGCCGCTAATAATACTGGCTTTATTTCGAGAAAAATGGCCAGTATCGAAACCAGAAATAACAGTAAATAGCCAATAATTTTATAATCGACAACATCTCTGAAAGCCAATCCTAAAAAGGAAATCGCAGCTACCGAAAGTATGCTGATTAAGTATTGGTTACTTTGGTTTTTTACTACTGACATTTCTTTGTTACTAATTATGGGACAAAGTTAGGTCATTAGTTATAAGTAGAATATAAGTAATGTAATTGAAAGTATAAAGATTTTATAAAGATTTCCTATTTAATTACGACTCGAGCCGTCACGGTGCGAACAGTATGAAGCTGAGCGGAATGAATTAATCTAATCTCGAATTGTCATGCTGAGCCTGTCGAAGCATCTCTACTGATAGCGCAATCTATGCACGAACGAAACGGCTGCCGAACAACTCAAGCCCAAAGGTGACAGGCGCTACAATCCGGGCAAAACTAATAAACCCCAACAATCTCAAGCCCTTGTTCTTTCAGTTCGTTAAACAAAAACACCTTCCCTCCCACTTCCTGGTAATACCGCACCTGAAGCACCGCTATGCGGACCCCATCTGCAGTCGGTAAAGGTTCAGGGGTTAAAACAAAACTTGTATTGCCATAATTAGCATCAATTGAAACTACATCACTTACAAACAATTTAGAAACTTCGGCATTTAAATCAGCCTCCAAAATACCTAAACAAACCTTCATTCCTGTAGCGCCTTTGGGCAACCGTAAAGTAGATGGGGTAATGTTTGATACAGTATACTTTTGAGCAACAGCATCAAATGCGCAATGACCGGGCAACATAATGCTCGCCTTTTGTTGGGTAATCGCAAAGTTTACTAACAAGGAACGCCCCTCGCTAGTAGCAAGACCTTTTTGAAAAGTTCGTTGCCCCCTTTCAGAAACCGTATCCAAAGTTTTAATTTCCTGAAACAAACGCATCATTCTGGCATGAAGCGTAACATCTTTAAAATCATGCAGAAAAGGGTAAAGTCCAAGCCTAATCAATTTTTTTGCCTTAGAAACCATACCAAACTCTCTGGAGTTTTCCCTAACTCGCACCATTTTTGGGCTCTTCTTAATAGATTCCCTATTAAAGCCACCTCCTGCTGCACGGGCAACAGCCTTGCCGTTCAGATAATAAAAATTAATATCGTTAATAGTTCCCTTTAGGGAAATCATTCCTTTAGGTTTTGCCATAATCAATGCTTTGTGTACGCTAAGATAATTATTACTTGCTATAAAACAAATAGTTGTAGCATATTTATAGCATATTTATAGCGTAGTTATAGCGTATATTAAATATATAACAATGCACCCAGATACCTTAAAGAGATATTCTCCATTGCTGCTACAATAACTATTTAATGTGATAATAAACGGATGCGTCCTTCTTCAATAGGTCAATAAATACCTGTCAGGTTTTAAAAACGCTTGACAGCTATACTTTCTTCTAGTATTTAAGCCACTTGATAAGTTCTCTCCAAGTTGGTTTTTTACCGTACATTAGAATTCCGACACGATAAATCTTGGCAGCAAACCAAACTACTCCAAAGAAAGTTCCGAACAAGATTACCATCGAAACAATTATCTGCCACATTGGAACTCCAAACGGAATTCGCATCATCATGACAATCGGCGATGTTAACGGAATCATTGAAAACACAGTAGCAATAGTTCCGTTAGGGTCATTCATTACGGTAAAGAAACCAATATAAACACCCAATATCAAAGGCATGATGATGGGCAATAAGAATTGTTGCGAATCGGTTTCATTGTCAACAGCCGCTCCAATAGACGCATAAAACGAGCTGTATAAAAAGTAACCGCCAATGAAATAAATGATAAAAGAAATCAGAATAGTTGCGATTGGCAAATTCAACAATTCCTTGAAATACATCTGCATTTCACTTGTTGATGTATGCTGCATAGCTTGAGCTTGAAGTCCGGCTGAAGCACCCATATGTATCCCTAACATTCCCGAAATAATAAACATGGCGGTCAGTCCCAATATTGCCCAAATTATAAACTGCAAGATTCCTGCTAAAGATGTTCCTATTATTTTCCCCATCATCAATTGGAATGGCTTTACAGATGAAATGATTACTTCTATTATACGTGATGTTTTCTCTTCAATAACGCTTCGCATGACCATATTGCCATACAAAACAATAAACATCATAATCAGGTAACCAAAAGCGCCACCGGTAATTATTTTTACTAAACTTGAGCCTTTAAAAGATTGTTCTCCCGATGCTTTTTCGAGATTAATAGAAATTTTGGCTTTTGCATTGTTGATTTTTAAAGTATCCAAACCTGCTTTTTGAAAGTTTTCTGCGGTAATTTTTTTGGCAATAACATCTTCTAAATCCTCTATAAAAGAAACACTTGGACTGGCATTTGAAACAAATTGAATCTCTTTTTGAAGTTTGCTATTGTCTTCTACTTTGGGGATGATTAACAGTCCTTCGTAGCTTTCGCTAACGATACTATCTTTTAAAGTTTTTAAATCAACTTGAGATAAATTGACGTATTTATATTCTTTATCGCTTTTAAATTCGGTAACAAATCTTCCTGTTTCATCATGAATAGCGATGGTTTTCAGTTCAGCTTTCATCGTGCTTAAATAGCCCACAAAAACACCAATTCCAACAAACAATAACGGACTTAAAAAAGTCATTACAATGAACGATTTATTACGCACTTTGGCAATAAATTCTCTTTTTATGATAAGTACTAATTTGCTCATATTTCAGACTTCTTAGATTTTAAGATTATTAGACTTCTTAGAATTTAGATTACTTGATTTATTGATGTCTAACAATCTAACTTTCTAACAATCTATTGTGTTACAGTTTGGATAAAAATATCATTCATACTCGGAATTTTTTCAACAAAATGAGTTACTTGCCCTCTTTGAACTAAAGTATTCAATAAGTCATTTGGCGTGTTGTTTCCCAAATTAATTTCTAATTTTAATTCGTCGTTTAACGATTTAAAATCCGTTTGAGATAAGGTGAATTTTTGTGACAAATCATACATCAATCCTTCGATATTATCGCTCAAAATTCCGACTTCATAGCTGTTGGTTCTGAATTGTTTTTTGACATCATTTAGTTTGCCTTCAATCAGTTTATTTGATTTGTGAATTAAGGCAATATAATCACACATTTCTTCAACGCTTTCCATTCGGTGCGTTGAAAAAATTACGGATGTTCCCTGTTTGTTTAACTCGATGATTTCATCTTTAATCAAATTGGCATTCACAGGATCAAATCCGGAAAAAGGTTCGTCTAGAATAAGTAATTTTGGTTTGTGCAAAACGGTAACCACAAATTGGATTTTTTGAGCCATTCCTTTAGAAAGTTCCTGAATTTTCTTGTTCCACCAACCTTGAATTTCGAGTCGTTCAAACCAATAATCCAATTGCTGTTTTGCTTCTTGTTTTGACAATCCTTTGAGTTGTGCCAAATACAAACACTGCTCACCAACTTTCATAGTTTTATACAAACCTCTTTCTTCGGGCATATACCCAATTAAGGCAACATCTTCTGGCTTTAGTTTTTCTCCATCCAGAATTATTTCACCACTATCGGGCAAAGTAATTTGATTGATAATTCGAATTAGAGAAGTTTTTCCTGCGCCATTTGGACCGAGAAGTCCGTAGATGCTGCCTTTTGGAACGGTTAAAGAAACTTCGTTAAGTGCAGTGTAATCACCGTATTGCTTAACTACTTTGTTTACTTCAAGTATATTGCTCATTTTTTGTTTTTGTAAAAGTACTCAATAAGTAATAAACTGGGGAGAATTGTTACAAAAAACCCACCCTGATTTTTACAAAAGGATGGGAAAAATTGCTATGAAAAAGAAGTTACCTGTTTCCAAGTAACATTCAAATATAAAAATATTTTTTTAACTACGAAAACATATCCTTTACTTTTTCAAAAAAAGATTTATCGCCTTTTTCTGGATGTGGAATAAAGTTTTCATCGGTTAAGGAATTTTCAAAAAACTGACGTTGCTCTTTACTCAAGTTTTTTGGTGTCCATACGTTTATATGCACTAGTAAATCTCCATTGCCATAACTATTCAGGCTCGGAATTCCTTTGCCTTTTAATCTTAAAATTTTTCCAGATTGAATACCGTCTTCTAGTTTAATTCTTACTTTACCGTTAACAGCATCAATGTCTTTAGAAACACCAAGCGCTGCTTCAGCAACGCTGATGTATAAATCGTAGTGAAGATTTTCGCCTTCACGCTTTAAAAATTCATGTTCCAGTTCTTCAATGGCAACTATTAAATCTCCCGGAACTCCATTTCCCGGAGCATCATTTCCTTTACCGGATACTTTCAATTGCATTCCGTCAACAACTCCAGCGGGAATTTTAATGGAAACGGTTTCGTCTTCCAATATCATTCCGTGCGCATCAGCATTGTTGGGTTTGCTCTCTATCGTTTGTCCTGAACCTCCGCAAACATGACAGGTTGTAGCCGATTGCATTCTGCCCAAAATAGTATTGGTAACTCTCAAAACTTGTCCTTGGCCGTTACAAGTAGAACAGGTTTTATATTTTACGCCTGCAGCTTGTATTTTACGTTTTACTTTTACTTTTTTCTCAACGCCATTGGCAATTTCTTCTAAAGTCAGTTTTACTTTGATACGAAGATTGCTCCCTTTTACTCTGCGTTGTCCACCAGAATTTCCTCCAAAACCGCCAAATCCGCCACCGCCAAAAGCACTTCCAAAAATATCTCCAAATTGACTGAAGATATCGTCCATGTTCATATGATGTCCGCCACCGTAACCGCCAGCACCATCAAAAGCAGCATGACCATATTGATCATATTTTGCCTTTTTATCAGCGTCACTCAATACTTCATAAGCTTCGGCAGCTGTTTTGAAATTTTCTTCAGCTTCTTTATTCCCTGGATTTTTATCGGGATGGAATTCAATCGCTTTCTTTCGGTAGGCTTTTTTTATTTCTTCTGGAGAAGCGCTTTTTGACACGCCTAATATTTCGTAAAAATCTTTTTTGCTCATGTTATTTTTCTAAAATTCGGACTTGATTTATTGTCCTATTACAACCTTGGGAAAACGGATTATTTTGTCGCCCAATTTATATCCTTTTTCAATTACGTCTACGATTTTACCTTTCAAATCGGCTGTTGGTGCCGAAATTTGGGTAATCGCTTCTGCAAAATCGGCATTAAAAGCATCTCCAGCTTTCACTTCAACTTGTTCCAAACCTTTAGAAACAAGAGTGCTTTTTAATTTCTCGTGAATCAACTCAACACCTTTTAGCAATACCTCATCGTCTGATTTAGAAATTTCTACCATAGCTCTGTCAAAATCATCTAATACTGGTAACAAGGCTTGTAATACGTCTTGATTGGCAGTTTTAAACAAGTCTATTCTTTCTTTAGCTGTTCTTCTTTTGAAGTTTTCGAATTCAGCAAAAAGACGTAGAAATTTATCTTTTTCATTAGCTAAATCTTCCTGAAGCTTTTCCTCAACAGTTAATTCGGTTGCAGATTCAATTTCATTTACATTATTTTCTGATGTGTTTTCATCAATAATTGTTTCTTTTTCTGTATTTTCAGTATTCATCGAGTTTTTATTTTTAAAAATATTTTTCATATTCATTTGATAATTTTTGGTTTGCAAAAGTACTGCCAATTCTTTAAAAATGTCAAATTGTCATTCAATTTTGTTTGACACAACTTTTTCAAACAGAAAATAAATACCAAATTTTAATAAAAATTTAATAAAATTTTAAGACTATTACGATTTCGTTTACGTTAAATTTGTTATTCTAAAATAAACAAGTATTAAATTAAGGTTAGCTTATCGCTGTAAAAAATTATTAATTCAAGAATCTTTATAGTAAAAAAAAGTGCTGTTAAACAATAGCACTTTTTTTATGGATATAAGTCAGCAATAGCTTCTTCTATCTCGAGAAATTGAAATTGAAAACCGTTGTCTATAATCTTTTGAGGAGATAGGTTTTTACTGGAAAAAAGCAGATAACTCATTTCGCCAAGTAGTAGCTTCATAACAAACTGTGGAATATTGGGTAGAAAGAGCGGTTTCTTTAGTGTCTTTGCGATAACAGTTGTTAATTCTTGATTGCTTATCGGATTTGGTGTTACCGCATTATAAACGCCTTCCAATTGATTTTCTATCGCAAACAAATACATCGCTACCAAATCATTAATATGAATCCACGACTGAACTTGTTTGCCATTTCCCATAGTGGCACCAAAACCTATTTTTATCGGTTTTATCATTTCCGGTAGAGCTCCGCCGAGATTAGAAAGGACAATTCCAGTCCTTAATTTACAGACTTTTAGTCCCAAAACTTGAAATCGGTTGGCGCTTTCCTCCCATTTCTTAACTACATTAGAAAGAAAACTATCTTCTGTTTCTTTGGTAGTTTCGTCATAAACTTTATCAAAACTTTCAGGATAAATGGCTGTTCCCGAAGCGGAAACAAATTGTTTTACTTGGTTTGGTGTTTTCCTAATCAAATTATAAAGCAGTTCACTTGATAAAATTCTGCTTTCTATAATCTCTTGTTTATAAGCATTTGTCCAACGTTTAGCAATATTGGCTCCTGCCAAATGAACTATCGCATCAACTTCATAAAGACAATTTTCATCGATTTTACTTTGTTGCGGATTCCAATAAAAGCCTTGATAGTTTGCTTTGTTTACAATTTTTGACTGTGAAGTGGTCAAATAATGCACTGAATGATTTTTTGATAATAATAGCTTTACCAATTCATTCCCTATTAAACCTGTTGCTCCTGTTATCAGAATCCTCATTTTTGAAGTATTTTATCAAATTTACAATCAACATTTCATAAATAAAACCCAATTGTAAAGGGTTTAACTTTTGTCTATACTTTCAATTTGATACTCCATTCAAAGTTCATTTCAGAAACTTGTTCACTTTTTTCGTTTACTCCGATTGATTTCATCCATATAGTTTGTCCATCGCCGGTAGCAATAGTTTTTTTGACAGCTTCTTCTATTAAAAGACCATCAATACATGTGAAAATTATTCTTCCAGTGGCTTTTTTTGAAAAGTTTCCATTGTTATTGGCAACCAACATAGAGATTTTCCTTCCACTAATTTTGATTTGCATCATGACTAAAGCACCAGTTGTCAACTCAGCAGCCATAGCTTGCACAGCAAAATACATTGACTTAAATGGGTTTTGATTGAACCATCGATGCTTGACAGTTGCGACGCATTGTTCCTTTGAAATAGACTTTACTCTTACACCACTCCAAAAAGCAGACGGCAATTTTAAGAATAAAAAGGCATTAATTTTTGAAGGCGAAAGTTCCATAAGAGCTTGATTTTACTGTAAATGTACAACAAATGCCATGATTATGCATTTTTAATTAAATGTTAATTTTTTGTTAAATTTATGTACTTTGTATTACATAATACCTTTTTTTGATTGTATCTTTGTATAAGAAATTAATGGTCTATCTATAGTATTAAATTACGCGTATCAATCAACAACTTAAAAAACAAAATCATGACAACAACTAATGACAAAAACATCGCTGCAGTTTTACATCTTAGCACCTTGACGCAGTATATCATTCCGTTTGGAAATTATATTTTTCCGATTGTCATCTGGAGTTCAAAAAAAGGAGAGTCAGAATTTATTGATTACAATGGAAAGCAAGTGCTGAATTTTCAATTGAGCATCTTTTTATACAGTGTTGTGTTATGCTTAATCGCCATACCAATATTTATATTTACTATTTTTCAAAACATTCCTCTCAATGCTTGTTTTCATGATTGTGATTTTGTCATTAATAATCTAAACTTTCATCACATAAATGGAGTCGCAATAATCGGAATTGCTGCCGTGCTCTTATTTATCTTTCTAAAAATTGCAGAATTTGTACTAATCATTCATGCTGCAGTTAAAGCATCAAATGGAGAAGAATATAAGTATCCTTTAAGTATTCCGTTTTTTAAATAAATCAAAATCATCAACAATCATCAATCAATTTCAATCATTAATCAAAAAACGAATTAGTAATCAGAAAAAATTAAATCATGTATTATGAATATTGAAAACACAAAAGCTCAGATGCGTAAAGGTGTTTTAGAATTTTGTATCTTATGTGTCTTGAGAGACAAAGAAGCATACACTTCTGAAATATTAGACACTTTAAAAAACGCTAAACTGCTTGTGGTAGAGGGAACAGTTTATCCGCTATTGACAAGACTTAAAAATGACGGTTTGCTAAACTACCGTTGGGAAGAATCAACTTCTGGACCACCAAGAAAATATTACGGTTTGACAGAAATAGGAAAAGCATTTTTAACTGAATTAAGTGGTACTTGGACGGAATTGTCTGATGCCGTAAACATCATCACAACAAACAAATCAAAAAAGTCATGAACAAAACAGTAAATATTAATATAGGCGGTTTAATTTTTCACATAGATGAAGATGCATTCCAAAAGTTAACTCGATATTTTGAGGCAATAAAACGCTCCCTTTCTAATTCTTCTGGTCAGGATGAAATCATGAAAGACATTGAAATGCGTGTGGCCGAATTGCTAACTGAAAAGCAAAAAAGCGACAAACACGTCATTAACAATAAAGATGTTGATGAAGTAATTGTAATCATGGGTCAACCTGAAGATTATCGAATTGACGACGATTCAGACGATAAAGCCAGAGAATCATTTTCTCCATACATTAGATCTAAAAAATTGTATCGCGATAAAGATAGAGGAACAATTGCTGGGGTTTGTACAGGATTAGGTCACTATTTCGGAATTGATGCTGTTTGGGTAAAAATTATTTTCTTACTATTGGCTTTCACCAGCTTTGGAATTATTGCCTATTTTGTTCTTTGGATTGCAATGCCAAAAGCAGTAACGACTTCTGAAAAACTAGAAATGACTGGTGAACCGGTTACCATTTCCAATATCGAAAAGAAAGTAAGAGAAGAATTCGAAAGCGTTTCTAATAAGTTTAAAAATGCCGATTATGACAAAATGGGAAATGAAGCAAAAGCCACTGCTACTAAAGTTGCAAATGGAGCTGGTGATGTTTTCATAAATATTTTCAAAGTATTTGCAAAAATATTAGGAGCGATAATTGTAGTTTTCTCTTCATTTGCCTTGTTGGGAATCTGTTTTGCTTCCATCTTTATGATCTTTTCATCATCGATGCCGGATAACTATATCCTGAATCATATCAGCACACCTATTGGTTTAGAAACGCCAATTTGGGCACAAGGAGTTCTATTCTTTTTAGCGTTTGGAATACCAGCATTCTTCTTCTTAATGCTTGGATTAAAACTATTGGTTACCAATTTAAAATCAATCGGAAATGTTTTGAAATTCAGTTTATTAGGTATTTGGATAATTGCTGTTGGGATATTAATTTCATTAGGAATAAATGAAGCCACGCAAATTGCTTTTGACGGAAAAACAGTTAAAAAACAAACCATCAACATAGCACAAACAGATACGTTATTTTTGAAATTTAAAAACAATGATTTTTATTCAAAAGATAATTACCATAACACCGATTTTATGTTAACGGAAGACGAGAAAAACA
>JAYTGH010000467.1:0-4234 GCA_043733645.1 Flavobacterium sp.
AGGCAAAACGGTTTCAAAATGCTTCAAGGTTTTAAAAGCCGTAATCATTTCGCCATTATTCAAATGAATATCGGTAGAGTTATTATCTGCTTCAAAATAGAGTACGTCATCTGAGTCGATATAACGATAATCGCCGTACGATTTAACACAGATTATCAATGATTTATCCGGTTGCTCAACAACAGTTGGTTTTTCTATATTAACCGGAGTGGTTTTAACCTCAATATCGTTTACATTTTCATCTACCTCATCTTCTTCTTTGAGAGTTTCAACTTGGGATTCATCTAAAACTTCGAAGGTTGCGGCCGGATTTTTGACTTCCATATGTGGTAAATCCGATTTTATGGCGCGGTCAAATTTTAAAATTGCCTTTCTAAAATCGTTAATATTCAATGGTTTTAATAAATAATCAATCACTTCATATTGCAGAGCATCATAAGCCAACTCTTTTTTACTTGTAGTCACAATAATTTTGGGAACAACCGTTAAATAACGATACAACTCATTGATTAAACTTAGCGAAAGATTACTTTTCTTATCGGATGGGTCAATTTCTAAAAAAACAAGATGTGGTTGGTGTTCCAAAATTAAATTTACACCATCATCATAGGTATTGGCTGAAGCCAGAAAAGACAAATTGCGAAAACGCTCAGCAATGGCCTGAGTTTTCGTGACATCGTCTTGGGTGTCATCAATAATGATAAAAGTGTGACTCATCTAAGCTTTTCCGTATGGTTTTGGGAAAGCATCAGATTAGGTAAATAACAGGTAGTTTTGGGGAAACTATTTGTTTATGCTAAAGATTATGATAAATATTTAACCACCAAAATAAAGTCGATTAAACGTATCTTTTTTCGTTTAACGAAAATAAGGTTTCGTATTTTGAGTGATAGAAAATGTTGACAGAAACGGCTAAACTGTTAATATGTGATTTTTTAACGAGAAAAATACTTACAAAACAAAAATCCCAAACTCTTTTTGGAATTTGGGATTTTGATTTGCTTCGCCAATTCGCGTTGCTCGTGTCCGCCTGCACGGGAATGACAAATTTGCTGTTACATTTTCATCAGCCAGTTTCTAACCGAAACTTCTTCATTGATAATACCTCTCAATTCTGAAATCTTCACGCGATCTTGAGCCATTGAGTCTCTGTGGCGAATGGTTACCGTTTCATCTTCCAAAGTTTGGTGATCAACCGTAATACAGAAAGGTGTTCCCAATGCATCTTGCCTCCTGTAACGTCTTCCAACTGCATCTTTTTCGTCATAGGCAACATTGAAATCCCATTTTAAATCTTCGATGATTTTATGGGCAACTTCAGGCAATCCATCTTTTTTTACTAATGGTAAAACCGCTGCTTTTGTTGGTGCTAATACTGAAGGTAAACGCAAAACCGTACGGGTTGATCCATCTTCCAATGTTTCTTCTTTTAATGATGTTGCGAAAACAGATAAAAACATCCTGTCCAAACCAACCGAAGTTTCTACTACATAAGGAACGTAGTTCGAATTGGTTTCTGTATCAAAATATTGCAATTTTTTACCCGAATATTGTTCGTGGGCTTTCAAATCGAAATCGGTTCTTGAGTGAATTCCTTCCAATTCTTTGAAACCGAACGGAAAATTAAATTCGATATCGGCTGCAGCATTGGCATAATGCGCTAATTTTTCATGGTCGTGGAAACGGTAGTTTTCTCTTCCTAAACCTAATGATAAGTGCCATTTTAAACGGGTTTCTTTCCAGTATTCGTACCATTTCATTTCTTCGCCTGGCTTTACAAAAAACTGCATTTCCATTTGTTCAAACTCACGCATACGGAAAATGAATTGTCTTGCTACAATCTCATTTCTAAATGCTTTTCCGGTTTGTGCAATTCCAAAAGGTATTTTCATTCTACCTGTTTTTTGCACATTTAAGAAATTGACAAAAATACCCTGTGCCGTTTCTGGTCGCAAGTATAAATCCATTGCGTTTTCGGCAGAAGCTCCTAATTTTGTTCCAAACATTAAGTTGAATTGACGCACTTCTGTCCAGTTTCTTGAACCTGTTTCCGGGTCGGCTATTTCTAATTCTTCGATTAAGGCTTTCACATCTCCCAGATCACCAGAACCAAGTGAACGACCCATTCTTTCTAGGATTTCCCTTTCTTTCGAAAGATATTCCATCACACGTGGATTAGTCGTCTTATATTGTTCTTCATCAAAGGAATCCCCAAAACGCTCGCGTGCTTTTTCGATTTCCTTTTTTGCCTTCAGATTTAATTTTTCGGCATAATCCTCAATTAAAACATCGGCACGATATCTTTTTTTAGAGTCTTTGTTGTCAATCAGCGGATCGTTAAACGCATCAACGTGACCGGAAGCTTTCCAGGTTGTTGGATGCATCAAAATTGCGGCATCAAGCCCGACAATGTTATCATGCATTTGCACCATGGCTTTCCACCAATATTCTCTAATATTCTTTTTTAATTCTACTCCGTTTTGAGCATAATCATAGACTGCGCTCAAACCATCGTAAATTTCGCTTGACGGAAAAATGAATCCGTACTCTTTTGCATGCGAAACTACATTCTTAAATAAATCTTCTTGTTTTGCCATAATCCTGCAAAAATATAAAAAGCGATTATAAAAAAAGCGGTAAAAATCAATTAGAATACATTTTTTTTATACTTTTATGTAAGAAAATTATCTTTTTATGTGGAAACATCTTCTAAATTTATTTTTTCCAAAGTCTTGTGCAGGATGTCATTCGTTTTTATTAAGTGACGAAAAAGTCATTTGTACCCAATGCCGACACGAAGTACCGCTGACGAATCATCATAAAATTGAAGACAATGAAATCTTTCAAAAGTTTTATGGCAGAATTCCGTTAGAATATGGTTCGGCTTTATTTTATTTCCACAAAAAAGGCATTGTTCAAGAGATGATTCACAAATTAAAATATAAAGGACAAGAAGAAATTGGCGAAACAATTGGCAATTGGTATAGCGAAGAATTACAGCATCTGGAACAAATAAAAAAAATCGATTATATAATTCCGGTCCCATTGCACAAAAAACGCTTTCGCGAACGCGGCTATAATCAGGTTGAAGGTTTTGGCAAAGCCTTATCTGAAAACCTTAAAATTCCTTATGACGACGAGCTTTTATATCGAAAATTATATACCAAAACACAAACTAAAAAAGATCTATTAGGCAGAGCTGATGTAATAGCAACCGTTTTCGATGTTACTTTTTCAGAAAATCATATAGGCAAACATTTTCTACTCATTGACGATGTGCTTACGACTGGTTCAACTCTTGAAGCCTGCAGTAGAGCTATATTAAAAATTCCGGATGCGAAAATAAGCATCGTGTGCATGGCAATGTCGCATAACTAAATTGTTAAGTTTCCACTAAAACATTTCATTCACACTGAATATAGTTGTTATTTTGTGCTTTGAAAAAATAGCGGTATGCCAAAATCTATTTTCAAGTTATTTTGTTTGCTTTTTATCCTAGCAATGGCAAGTTGCGCAAAGCGTGGCAATATAACTGGCGGTGATAAAGACACGATTGCTCCTGTTTTAAAAGCAAGTTTCCCTAAAAACTTCTCGACTAATTTTAATGGCAAGGAAATCAAATTGGTTTTTGATGAATATGTGAAGTTAAAAAGCGTAAACAAACAGTTGATTATCTCGCCACCTATGAAAAATCAACCTGATATTTTACCGCAAACCGCTAGTAAAACATTGACCATAAAATTAAAAGACAACTTACTTCCGAATACGACGTATAGTTTCAATTTTGGGCAAAGTATTCAAGACAATAACGAAGGAAATCCGTATCCGCAATTCAAATATGTTTTCTCAACCGGGGCTTACATTGATTCATTGAAAATAAACGTTAAGGTGAAAGATGCTTTGGAGAAGAAAACAGATAATTTCGTTTCGGTCATGCTGTATGAAATGAATGAGAAGTTTAATGATTCGACTATATATAAAGAATCCCCGAGATATATCACCAACACTTTAGACAGTTTGAAAGTCGTTACCATTGAAAACATCAAAGCCGGAAAATATCTTTTGGTAGCGATGAAAGACAACGGCAATAATAAATTCGACCCAAAATCGGATAAAATTGGTTTCCAAAAACAATATATTACCATTCCAAATGACACCATTTTTGAAGTAGAATTATTCAAAGAAAAACTCCCTTTTAAAGCTATTAAACCAACGCAAGGACAAGGGAATAAAT
>JAYTGH010000468.1:0-26001 GCA_043733645.1 Flavobacterium sp.
GTTTCCAGGAAAGTTTTGACAATAATATTAGATCTTTCAATGATCTGCAGCGGGAAAAGTTTGGCCTGATGGATACTAAACAAAATGAGTTGGTAAAAAATACTGAAACTAAACTGGAAAGCATCCGGATTACTGTAGAAGAAAAGTTAGAAAAAACACTGAGCGAACGATTAGGCCAAAGTTTTGAAACAGTCGGCAAACAATTAATTGAAGTACAAAAAGGTTTGGGTGAAATGCAAACCATCGCCAGCGACGTAGGTGGATTAAAAAAAGTCTTAAGCAATGTAAAATTAAGGGGTGGCGTAGGGGAAGTTCAATTGGCTTTATTGCTGGAGCAGATACTGGCTCCTAACCAATATGATGCGAATGTCCGTACCAAAAAAGGCAGTACCGAACCGGTAGAATTTGCCATTAAATTACCCGGGCGTAGCGAAGATGAAATCGCTTTTGTGTACCTGCCCATAGATGCCAAGTTCCCAAAGGATGCTTATGAGCATTTAATAGCCGCCTACGAAAATGCCATACCTGATGATATAGAAGTAGCTACAAAAAACATGGAAGCGACCATTCGAAAAATGGCAAAGGACATTCGTGATAAATACCTTGACCCTCCTAATACGACAGACTTCGCTATTATGTTTCTTCCATTCGAAAGTATATATGCAGAAGTTATTAGGCGCAGTGCATTGGTCGATCAGTTAAGAGATCAATACAAAATAACAGTTGCCGGACCCACTACATTAATGGCTATCTTAAACAGCCTTCAGATGGGCTTTAGGACTTTAGCAATTCAAAAAAGGAGTAGTGAAGTTTGGAAAGTATTGGCTACTGTAAAAACAGAGTTTGATAAATTTGGCGGTATGCTGGACAAAGCACAAAAAAATATTCAAAAAGGTCTGGGACAGTTAGACGATGTTGTGGGTGCAAGAACACGAGCTATAAAAAGACAATTAAAAAATGTAG
Source organism: Flavobacterium sp. (assembly GCA_043733645.1). Taxonomy (GTDB): domain Bacteria; phylum Bacteroidota; class Bacteroidia; order Flavobacteriales; family Flavobacteriaceae; genus Flavobacterium. The sequence goes on from JAYTGH010000468.1 coordinate 964, forward strand.
AATCTTTACCCATGGCAGATGTTGAGGTATTGTTACCAGATATTAATGTTAACGATATTTCGGAGGAAGATGAAATTGAATAACCAGTAAATTGTATAATTTCTAAAAATGGAGAAAAATATATTCGACTTACATAAAGACATCCTTGATGATTATAAATTGTATATCGACAGTTTTATGAATATTGCAGATCAACGAATACTCGAAAAAGTAAAGAAAGAGTTTAATTCTGGTAATTTATATCCTGAACCTTTGGTTCAATTCAATCCTTCTTTTGAAACAGGTGGCAAGGTTGAAGACCTTGTTAAGTCGAATATCTTGGTAAAAAATTTTAATGATATTTTTTACGACGAAAAAGGCCAGTCATGGTCAATATACAAACACCAGAAAGAAGCCATTATTCAAGGTAATGCGGACAAAGGTTTTGTTGTAACATCAGGCACAGGTTCAGGTAAAAGTTTAACGTACATCTCTACAATTTTTAACCACCTTTTTAAAAATCCCAGTAAGCCCGGTATTACCGCCATTATTGTTTATCCTTTGAATGCATTAATTAATTCACAGGAAGCTGCCTTAAAGGGATTTCAGGAAAACTATAGAAAAAGAACAGGTACTGATTTGCCGTTCACTTTTGCAAAATACACCGGGCAGGAAAAGCAGGATGACCGCGACAAGGTTATTGCAGACCCACCTGATATTTTGCTAACCAATTATATGATGCTTGAATTGTTGATGGTCAGAAAAGATGATGAAAAGTTAAGGCAATCTTTCCTCGGGAACCTTGCCTATTTGGTGTTTGATGAGTTGCATGTTTACAAAGGAAGGCAAGGTGCGGACGTTTCATTACTCAACAGACGTATTAAAGCAGCCGCAACCAATAAAAATATAATCTGCATAGGAACATCTGCCACCATGGCCACCGGTACCATTGATGAACAAAAATCCGAAGTGGCAAAAGTAGCCTCCAGGTTTTTTGATGCTTACTTTACTACGGAAAATGTAATCATTGAATCACTTACCTATTCAACCAAGGATCGTATTCCCTCTGCAGATGAATTAAAGGCAGCATTGTTCGCTGGGGTAAACAACAAAACAAAAGAAGCAATACTTTTAAACCCTGTTACAATTTGGTTGGAAAGAACAATAGCTGTTATAAAGGAAGGGGAATATAAACGCAGAAATGCGCCTTTGTCCTTAAAGGCTATTGCTGAAAAACTTGCTGTTGCCACAGACTTTCCTGAAGTTGATTGCGAAAAAAAAATTATCGAGATATTGATTTGGGCAGAATCATTAAACATTGAAAGTGTAAAAGAAAAGAAAAAAGATACCATTTTACCTTTCAAGCTGCATCAGTTTATTTCACAAACAGGGTACGCTTATGTAACCCTCGAAAAACCTGCAGACCGGTTTATTACTTTAGAACCTAATCCATTTGTTAAGCTGAATGAAGATGAGCCGGAACTACCTGTTTTCCAAACGGTTTTTAGCAGAATAAGTGGTGAAGAATTTATTTCTGTTAGAAAGGACTTTAACGCAGACGGCGGGCCGAAAATGATATTCAGGGATTTTAATGATAATTTAAATCCAAGAAACGAAGATGACTTAAAGCACAATGATGGTGTAAAAATCAAAAAAGTCAGGTCCAGATCACAAGACGAATACAAGGATGGCTATATTCTCTTAGACAGGGAAAATCTTTTTGATATAAATGAATATGCTTCCTTGCTTCCTGCATCCTGGCTGACTAAGTCAGGGGAAATAAATATTGCAAAAGACTTCTTACTGCCAAAGGAAATTTATGTTTCCAGGGATGGATCTTTTTCTGACTCACCCGGTGGCGTAAAAGCCTTGTTTATACCGGCCCCATTAATTTTCGATCCAACCTGTGGGTTGATATACCTCGAGCCAAAACTCAGTGAAAAAACAAAACTTATTTCTTTAGGCAATGAAGGCCGTTCAACCTCTACAACTTTAATTACACTGCAGACCTTGCTGGCACTTTACAAGCATGGAAAATTGTTGAAGGAGCAAAAGATAATGAGCTTCACTGATAACAGGCAGGATGCCAGTTTGCAAGCAGGGCACTTTAATGATTTTGTCCAGGTTGTGCACCTGCGTTCAGCTATTGAAAAAGTTTTAAAATACAGTGAAGAGCCTTTAAAAATTTCCGAATTGATTTTTAAAGTGCAGGATGCTTTAAAATTGCCGGAAGCTGATTATGCCATTAACCCTGCTACAAATCCAAAGAGGCCTGACGAAGATAATTTGGCAGCCTTAAGAAATTATATTACCTATCGCATTATTCTTGATTTAAAAAGAGGTTGGCGCTATATCCTTCCCAATCTTGAGCAAACTGCGTTACTTGAAATTACCTTTAACAACATTGATGAAGTTGCCGCTGATGATTCCCTCTGGAACAATATTATTTTATTAAATGCATGGGCTCCGGCAAAGCGATTGGAATTTCTATTGCAGGTATTGAACTACTTCAGGAATATGTATGCAGTAGACTTTGACATGCTTCGGTATGAGACGAGGTTACGTATCGAAGGAGAATTGAATCAACAGCTAAATAAGGATAAGCTCTGGTCGCTTGACAAAGGCGAAAAAATTGAAGCACCTAACTTTCTTTCGGTACAAGGTGCAGATAAAGCCACCAGGGACACATTTATACAAAGTATTGGATCCGCAAGCAGATTGGCTCGTTATGTCAAACATGAGTTTAGAATCGCAGGCCATCCCCACCTTAAAACGGCTGACTACGATACTTTTATGACAGACTTATTAGACGCCTTGACAGAAGCCCATTATCTTAAAAAAGTAAAGCTAAAAGCTGAAAAAGGTGACAAAGATGCCTATCAGCTCATTCTCTCTAAAGTCCTTTGGAAAAAGGGAGATTTGAAAACTGTCACAATCGATAAAACTTCGTTTATATCGCTTGAACATGAAATAATGATCAAGCCACATGGATATTTCCAATATTTATACCAGGAAGACTTTTCTAATTTACCAAAATCCTATATAGCGGCCGAGCATACCGGCCAAATTAAGAACGAAGAAAAAATTGAACGAGAAGATAAATTTAATGAAGCGAAAGAACTGAGTGCTCTTTATTGTTCGCCAACTATGGAATTGGGCATTGATATTTCTTCGCTAAACATTGTACACATGCGCAATGTACCTCCAAGCCCGGCTAATTATGCTCAAAGAAGTGGTAGGGCTGGCCGTAGCGGGCAATCTGCATTGGTATTTACCTACGCATCAAAAGTGTCGCCACATGATAAACACTATTTTGCTGACCCGGTAAAGATGGTAGCCGGTATCGTGCAGGCTCCCCGTATAGATTTAACCAACGAAGAATTAATACGTTCACACATCAATGCAACCGTATTATCATTTTTAGATGCAGAAGAGTTTAAGCCCTCATTAGTTCACTTGATTGATGTAGCCGACAAGTCTTATAAACTAAAAACAAATATCAAAGTTAAATACCAGGATGTAATTGATTCAAGATTTGACGAAATAAAGAGAACAGTGACTGATGTTATCAGTGGTATTAAAGAATTAGAAGATACTAAATGGTTTACGCCGAATTGGTTGGAAAATCAAATCAGAACAGTTCCGGATAAATTAGAAGATTGTTTGTTGCGCTGGCGTAAAATGTACCTCGATGCATTGCGCCAGATGAACGAAGCCCATGAAGTAAAAACTAGTCCGATCATAAAGGACAATGAAACAAAACGCCTTGCCAACCGGTCTTACTTTTTAGCCGGTGAGCGTTTGAATTTATTGCTTAATGATAAAAACAAAAATTCCACTTTATCCGAATTTTATACTTTCAGGTATTTTGCTTCGGAAGGTTTTTTGCCTGGCTATAATTTTACTAGGATACCCATTCGTGTTTTCCTCGGTGGGAAAGATAGAAATGAAGCCATTTCAAGACCACGCTTTATTGGTTTGAAAGAGTTTGGTCCAAACAACCTCATCTACCATAACGGTGGCAAGTTTAAAGTAAACAGAATAACGCCCAATGACGTTTCCCTTGATTTAACGGAGATTAAAATTTCAAAGGAAACCAATTACGCATTCCTTGGCAAAGATGAGGGCAAGGGTAAAAATCAGGACCCGATTACCGGTACCGCATTTACAACAAGTAATATGGACATGTATTTGAATTTGTTGGAATTGGAGGAAGCCCAGTCTGAAAATTCTGAAAGAATTTCTTGCATGGAGGAAGTACGTACCTCTGAAGGGTATGTAACGGATATGTATTTTAATACGACTGATGGTTTAATGGATGCAACAAAAATCAGGTTAACCGTTGATGGGGATGAATTGATGAAACTATTTTATGCACCGGCAGCCAAACTAATTCTACTTAATAAAAAGTGGAAACGCGGCAAGGATGATGGCTTTGACATTGGTTCTAAATCTGGATTTTTTAAAAGCAAAAAACAGAAAGATAAACCGAAACCGGAAGATCCTATTGAAAATATCATGTTATACACTTACGACACTTCCGACGTATTGTATGTGCAACCCGTTAAAGCACTGGGCCTGCCGGAGGAAGCTGTTGTTACAATGCAATACGCTTTAGAAAATGCGATTGAACAATATTACAATATTGAGCCGGTGGAAATTGCAGTGAGATTGATGGGCAGCGAAGAAAACAAAAATATCATGCTCTATGAATCCGCCGAAGGTAGCATTGGTGTTTTAAAGGATATTGCCAGGAACCCTGCAAAACTTAGAGAGATATTTTTAAAGGCTTATGAAATATGTGGTTATGACTTCATAACAAAAGAAGATAAATTTCCGAAACGACCCAAAGCAAGTTATGATGATTTGCTGTCCTATTACAACCAAATGGATCACACTAAGATTGACCGCCATTCTATCATTAAAGCCCTTGAATTACTTATTGCTTCAAACCCTGACGATACCGTAGGTGGAACTTATGAGGAGAAATACGAAGAACTTAAAAAAGGATTGCACCACCGCAGTCCGGGCGAAAAAGTACTGTTGGATTATCTGTTTGAAAATGGTTACAGATTACCTGATTTTACTAATCACAACATGGAACAGTTTTATGTACAGCCAGATTTTGTTTATGAAAAGGAAAAGGCATTGATATTTGTAGATGGTGGGATACATAAGAAAGCCATCAATAAAGCTGATGATGAAAAGAAAAGAAAAACAATTGAGTTAGCTGGTTTTGACGTGTTGGTTTGGGATAATACTTCAGAACTGGTTGCATCATTTGTAACAAGAAGGCAGGACATTTTTAGAAAAGTACGCTAAGAAATATGATAGACAGCAAATTAAAAAAGCCGGGAAAACTCGTAAAATTCAGAGGAAGAAGGTGTGTGGTACAGCCATCATCTGACAATGAAATTGTATTTCTCAAACCTCTTGGTGGTTCTGATGATGAAATGATTTCGGTGTTTGAACCTGTATTGCAAGCCTTTGATAAAATAGAAGTTGACGAGTTTGAATTACCCGATAAATCTGACTTAGACAGTTTTCTTACAGCGAAACTTTTGTATGATGCTGCAAGACTGTCTTTCCGCCAGGTAAGCGGTCCTTTTCGATGTATGGGAAAATTATCATTTCGTCCAAGGTCATATCAATTGGTTCCACTAATTATGGCATTGAAACAATCTGTTACCCGTTTATTAGTGGCTGATGATGTGGGTGTTGGTAAAACCATTGAAGCCATTTTAATTTTAAGGGAATTATTAGAAAGAGGAACTATAAAATCCTTCGCAGTTTTATGTCCGCCACATTTATGCGAGCAATGGCAAAAAGAGTTGGCAGATAAAGTAGATATTGAAGCGGTCATAATCCGGTCTAGTACCGTGGCTGGTTTGGAGAGAAAGATTGTTGGTGATGATACCTTAAACGTTTTCAATTATTATCCTTACCAGGTAGTATCTATCGACTATGTAAAGAATGGATCTGCTAAAATGCCTGCCTTTTTAAAAGACGTGCCGGATTTAGTTATTGTGGATGAAGCACACACTTGTACTAAAAATCTTGATTTTAAAAAAGCTGGGCAAAGCCAGCAACGTTACGAACTGTTGGAAAAGATTTCAAAAAACGGTCAGCAGCATTTGCTATTACTCACTGCAACTCCACATAGCGGCAAGGATGGAGAGTTTAAGTCGCTGTTAGGGTTGGTGAATCCTGAATTTGAAACCTATGATTTTGCAGATTTGGAGACTTCCGAAAAGAAAAAAGTTGCAGCTCAATTCATACAACGAAAAAGAAAAAATATTGAGAAATGGGAAGATGGAGAATCGCTTTTTCCTAAACGGACTACCGAAGAATTACCCTATACCCTTTCTGCCTCCTCTGATTATTATAAATTATATCAGGACGTATTAAAGTTTGCAAGAGGCATAAGCACCGAAGGCGTTACAGAAAACAAAGCTCGTATAAAATATTTTGCTGCACTGTCTTTATTGAGAGGCGTAATGAGCAGTCCTGCAGCCGGATATGAAATGTTGCAAAGAAGAAAATCGAAAATTACTGAACCGGATGAAATTACGGCAGAGGAAGTAAAAGACAACCCCATTGTTGAAAAATGGGATGAGCAAAGTGATTCAGAACAGGTTGAAATCATTGACCGTGCAGATCTTTCAGAAAGCGAATGGAATACGTTAAACCGCCTCGCTTATAAGGCTGCTGAGTTAACTAATATTCAGAAAGACCAAAAGATTAAATTAGGTGCAGAGCAAATTAAACTTTGGATTAATAAAGGTCAAAGCCCAATTGTGTTTTGTCGCTTTATTGCCACCGCACAGTATGTGGCTAAAATTCTCAAAGAGCATTTACCGAAGGACGTGGATGTTCGTGCCATCACCAGCGAGCTGAGTGATGAAGAGCGAAGAGAAAAGATTGATGAAATGGCTAAAAGCCCCAAACGGGTATTAGTTGCTACGGATTGTTTGAGCGAGGGTATTAACCTGCAAGATAAATTCAATGCCATTCTTCATTACGATTTACCCTGGAACCCCAACCGATTGGAACAACGTGAAGGCCGTGTTGACCGATATGGGCAACCCGGGTGGATTGATAACAACGGCAATCATCAAAACACAATTGATGTAAAAGTTTTATTTGGCGAAGACAATCCTATGGATGTGGTGGTACTTAAAATTATCATTGAAAAAATACAACGCATACAACACACATCTGGAGTAAGCATCGCTTTAGCTGATGATAATCGTTCAGTGATGGATAAGGTTTTGAAAGAGGTGTTACTAAATCCGGATAAGGCACAAAACAGGTTTTCAAAACAAATACGTATTGATTTTGGTGCAAGCCCTGAGTTAGATGAATTGGATATTGAAATTACCAACGAGATTGAAGCAGCCAGGGAGAAAGCAGAAAAAATCCGTTCCATTTTTGCACATGAAAGCATCATGCCGGATGAAGTAAAAAAAGACTTACTCGAAGTAGATGAAGCCATTGGCGATGTGGCCACATTAGAAGCATTTGTGTTGGCAGCAGCAAAACTATTAGGAGCAAATTTTGATAGAATAAAAGGCGGCTATATCTTTAAGAAGTTGAATATGGATGATTGGATGGCGTCTGCATTGGGTCAGGGCGACAAAATTCATATTTCATTCCAGTCACCTACTCCGCAAGGCTTCCGTTACATAGGCCGCAACCATCGCTTTGTAGAGCAGCTATGCCATCGCATTATTGCAAATTCGTTGGATAAAGAAAGAAAAGGAAATAAAGCTGCGAGAGCATCTGTGTTTAGAACAGAAGCAGTAACTATCCAAACTACCTTAATTCAGTTTCGTGTTCGAAATGTAATTCGTGAAGTGCGCCAACAGCATGAAATGGTTTCGGAAGAAATGTTTTTATGGGGTTACGAGCAAACACCTGATGGCATTCATGCTTTGGACATAGACCAGTGCAAAACGCTGTTGCATACCTCGAGTGCATTAGACCTTAGCACCGAAAGGCAGGAAATCATTTTTGATAAGGAGCTGCAACATTTTGAAGAATTGCATCCTGACTTTATTGCGGTGGTTGCAAAGCGTTCTGATGAATTAGTAAATGCACATACCCGGTTTGCAAAGTACATAGGTGCTAAACGGTTTGAAGCAGTAACCCCTGTTTTGCCTCCTGACATTTTAGGGGTATATGTATTAATTCCTAATCCTAAATTTTGACGTAATGGATAAGAAAGCACTAATAATAACAAACAAACCTGATGCATTTATAAAGCAAGCTATTGATTTAGTTAATGCTGCAAGGCACCATGTTGTAAGGCAAACCAATAGCGTAATGGTGTTTACTTATTTTCAAATAGGCAAACTTATTATTGAAAATGAACAGGGAGGCAAGTCAAAGGCTGTTTATGGTAAAGAAACCATTGTTGCATTAAGTAAAAAACTAACAAAAGAATTTGGAAAAGGGTTTTCTACGACCAATATCGAACAAATGCGCTCGTTTTATTTAGCTTTTTCAAATAAAAATGTTCCTGTTCTAATTCCTCAGACAGCGTCTGAGGAATTGCGATCATCTTCAAAATCGCAGACAATGTCTGAGGAATTGCTTACAATCCAAAAACCTCAGACACCGTCCGGGAAATCCTTAGCGGATATATTTCCCCTTTCCTGGTCACATTATATTATTCTCAGTAGAATAGAAAATGCCGGCGAAAAATCATTTTATGAAATTGAAGCAGTTCAGGGTAACTGGAGTGTACGTGAATTGCAGCGCCAGGTTGGTAGTGGCTTATTTGAAAGATTGACCTTAAGTAAAGACAAAAAAAAGGTAAAAGAGTTGGCCATAAAAGGGCAACTTATTTAAAACCCCGAAGACGTTTTAAAAACACCTTATGTACTGGAATTTTTAGGTTTGGACGAAAAAGCAAGTTATTCCGAAACAGATTTAGAGACGGCCATTATCAATAAAATTGAACATTTTCTGCTGGAGATGGGTAAAGGATTTCTTTTTCAGGGAAGGCAGGTTCACTTTTCATTTGATGAGGAAAATTTCTTTGTAGACCTGGTTTTATACAATCGCTTATTGCAATGTTTTGTGTTGGTTGATTTAAAGATCGGTAAACTTAAGCACCAGGATATTGGCCAAATGCAGATGTATGTAAACTACTACGACCGGTATGTAAAACAGGATTTTGAAAAACCCAGCATCGGCATCATTATCTGTAAAGACAAATCGGATGCTGTGGTTGAAATAACATTGCCCAAAGACAACAAACAAATCTTCGCATCGCAATACAAATTGTATTTACCAACAAAAGCTGCTCTTAAAAAATTAGTAATAGAATGAGTATAAAATTAAAATATGGCCCAATCAGCTCATCTGATAATGCATTTACTGCAAAGTCAAGATTTTTGCAATCATGGTATCGGGTAAATGTTTTGCATCAGAATAATTTTGGTTTTGGCCCCGAAGAATTCAGCAAAACTAAATATGGCAATATTTTAGTGAACGGAAATATAACAGGATTGAACTTTTTATCTCCCGAAATTTTTCAATACACTCAATTTCGTACTCAATTCTTAAAAAATGGTGAAACCATCAAAGAATACAGGCTTTACAATAACATGCTTAGTAGCCAACCAATGTGCTTCAATCTTTTTTTTCCTTTAAAAACACTGTTTGAAAGAGATCACAAAAGGGCTTGCAAAGTATTCCGTAATTTCTTTCCTTCTTTAAACATAAATAAAGTACTGGCTGTAGAAATAGAATACTTGCCATATCCTGTAACAGAGTATTTAAACGACAGAACAGCTTTTGATGCTATGTTGCTTTACATTTCAGACTCAGGCGAAAGAAATATATTGGTCATAGAAACAAAATATGTAGAAAAATTAGGAACAAATCCTTCTTCAGATTTATCTAAACAAATAGACTTGGTTAAAAACAGCACAATGTTTAACGAAGATGGCAAAAAAGAAGTATCAAAAGGATTAGGTCAGTTGGGTAGGAATTTTTTATTGGCGGAGAAATTCAGAATGGAAAATAGATTGGATAAGGCATATGCAGTGGTAATAGCTCCGGAAGAAAATGGCTCATCCCAAATGGAAATTACAGATTTTCATGGAAATATGAATCCGGAATTTCATGACCGTTTATTTTTTATTTCATTACAGGACTTCATAAAACGTATTAATAATAAACCAACACAAGCAATTAAGAACTGGATTGAATTGTTTGAAAAACGTTATTTAGGTTTTGATGATTGTGAATCAATTTATAAAGAGTATAAAAGCAAATGAACTTCCCTTCAATAGACATACAAGGCTCCATTCTCTCTTCTGACTTACTCGGTAAAATCCGCAGTGAACAGGCAACCTTTCAGCAGGGCAAAGATTTTAATCCTGATTTAACCAATGCCAAACTGAAGGATGAAATAAGTCTTGCATGGCAGGAAGCAAAAGGGCAATGGACTATTTACAAAAGTAAACTAGCTAGGTTGAAGGAGGGCGAAACAGGAACAACAGAAACACGGAACTTCTGGATATCACCTTTGCTTACTAATTTAGATTACAACCTTACTTTCAATCGTACAGCTGAGGAACTGAATGGTAAATCATTTCCTATTGGGTACAGAGATAGCAACCTGGATAATTTCCCTCTGTACGTGGGTGGATACAATGAATCACTGGATAAAAGACCGGAGAACAAACAACTCCGGGTATCGCCTCATGCAATGCTGCAGGAGTATCTTAATTACAGTGAGCATTTGTACGGTATAGTTACGAATGGCAGACAATTGCGTTTATTAAGAGATGCCAGCCGCATTACACGGTTAAGCTATGTAGAGTTTAACCTGGAGAAAATGATGGAAGAGGATCTGTATTCCGATTTCGTTATTCTGTACCGTGTGCTTCATGCCAGCCGTATGCCTAAGCGTATTGATGGCGGTGCTGAAAGCATCATTGAAAAATACCATCAGGAAGGGCTTGAAGCTGGTAGTACTATTAGAAGTGAATTGGGCAAAGCTGTTAAAGGGGCAATAAAGAACTTAGCCAATGGCTTTATCAACCATCCCAATAATGCAGCATTGCGGGATGCTGTTGCTGCCGGAAATATTAATACAGATGAATATTACCGCCATCAGTTGCGTATCATTTACCGATTACTTTTTTTGTTTGTTATAGAAGAAAGAAATCTTGTTTATGCCGATAGCAAAACACCGGAGACCAAACGCTTCAATCGCATCTATTTCAACTATTTTAGTTTATTGCGATTAAGAAAATTAGCAAAGAAATTGCTTCCACCCGAAGCCAACCGCCATTACGATTTATGGCAAAGTTTGGTGAGTACCTTCTCTTTATTCGAGAAAAAAGACATTGGCGAGAAGCTCGGCATCATGAGCCTGCAAGGTGATTTGTTTGGCTACCATGCCATCAGTAATAACCAATACGATTTGCACCAATGTTACCTGAGCAATGCGGTGCTGTTAAATATCATTAAGTCACTCAGTTATTTTGAAAATGACAATGGCGTTTTGATAGCCGTTAATTATGGCGGACTGGATGTAGAAGAATTTGGTTCGGTGTATGAAGGCTTGCTGGAATTAAAATTGGAGTTCAATAAAGTAGAAGGTTCAGATAATTATTCGGTGAACTGGCAAAAGCAAGCAGGTGGCAGAGAGTTTCAATCTCACTACACACCCGAAGAATTGGTGCAGCCTTTAATGAAACATTCATTAGAATATCTCATTGAAGATATATTGCTGCTGTACACACAAAAGAAAGTAAACAAGGAAAATACCATAAAGGCTTTGTTGAAATTAAAAGTATGCGATGTTGCCTGCGGCAGCGGACATATTTTGTTGAGTGCAGCCCGTAGAATTGCATTGGCAGTGGCACGGGTGCTAACCGATGAAGAACAACCAAATCCTTTGTCTATACGCAAAGCCATGAAAGATGTGGTGCGGAATTGCATTTATGGCGTAGATAAAAACCCATTAGCCGTTGAGCTTTGTAAAATTGCTTTATGGCTGGAAGCATACAACCCCGGAGAACCACTTAACTTTTTAGACCATCATATTAAATGTGGCGATGCCATTGTAGGTTTAGCACATCGCAGCGAATTGGAAAAAGGCATAGCCGATGAAGCCTTTAAAACCCTTGCCGTAGATGATAAAGACATTGCTAAAACTTGGAGAGATAAAAACGTAAAAGAACGCAAAGAAAGAGCAGCAAAAATCCTGCAACTAAAAGCGGAGTTTGAAAAAAGCACCGAAAACTCTGTGCAGGAAGCAATGGCAGAATACAAGACCTTTAACCAACTGCCTGAAACCACACCCGATGAAATAGAACGCAAATCAAAAGCCTACAAAAAATTTATTGATGGCAAGGGCTTTACTTTTTTAAAGGCTATGGCCGATACACAGGTAGCCCAATTCTTTATTCCTAAAACAGAAGCCAATAAAGATTACCTGATGACCGATGCAGACTTCCGCTTGATATTAAGCGGTTATAAAGGTTGGCAGGATAGAAAAGTAGCGAAGGCAACAGCAGTGGCTTTAGAGCAAAGGTTCTTCCATTGGTTTATTGAGTTCCCTGAAGTGTTTAATGAAGAGGGATTTGACTGTGATTTAGGTAATCCTCCTTTTTTAGGAGGCCAAAAATTAAGTGGAAGTTTTGGTGACCCTTATTTAGAATACATTAAATACCAGTATGCACCCATTGGTGCAGTTGATTTAGTTACATACTTTTTTAGAAGAATTTATACAATCATAAAACAAGGTGGATTTCAGTCATTAATTTCTACAAATACCATAGCACAAGGTAAAGCCCGTGAAGATGGCTTAGATATAATTATGCAACAAGGTGGGACTATAAACCACGCAGTAAAAAGTATGAAGTGGCCAGGAGTTGCCGCTGTGGAAGTTGCCTTGATAACTATTACGAAGCGGACATGGAATGGTAATTTTGTTTTGTCTGGAAAGGATGTAAAAACGATCACTCCATATTTGGACGATGCTGAAACACTCGGCAATCCATTTCCATTAAAACAGAATGAAAGTAAGAGCTTTCAAGGCAGTATTGTTTTGGGTAAAGGGTTTGTTTTAGAACCAGAAGAAGCGGAAGCCCTAATAAGGAATAATCCAAGAAACAAAGATATTTTGTTCCCTTACATTAATGGTGATGATTTAAATAACAATCCACACCAAAGCCCAAGCAGATGGGTAATTAATTTTTTTGACTGGACAGAAGACAAGGCTAAACAGTATCCTGATTGTTTTAAAATTATTGAAAGACTGGTCAAACCAGATCGACAACGATGGGCAACAGATAAAAATGGTAATGAGATAGTAGGTGAATATGCTCTGCGAAAGCCATTGCCAGAAAAGTGGTGGATATATGGAGAGAAGCGGCCAGCACTTTATCAAACAATACGACAATTGGAAAATGTATTAGTATTGGCGTTAACAAGTAAAACAGTAGCCTTCGACTTTTTGCCTCGGAGAACTATTTTTTCTCATGCTACAGGAGTATTTGCATTTGAAGAAAAAATGTATTTATGTTTATTACAATCAACTATACATAATCAGTGGGCTTGGGTATATGCATCATCAATGAAAGGAGATTTGAGATATACATCATCTGATATTTTTGAAACATTTCCTTTCCCCCAAAACATAGACTCACAACATGAGCAACAATTAGAAACCATTGGCAAAGCCTATCACGAACACCGCAAGCAACTTATGTTATGCATGCAATTAGGGCTTACCAAAACCTATAACCTGTTTCACAGCAATGCCATCACTACCCAAAGTATTAATGATAAAGACAAGCAGGTAGCATCACTACAAAAGCATTTAGAAAAAACGGCTAATACCATATCATTTGATGAAGCCATACAAGGCATCCTCAAACTTCGTGAGCTGCATATGCAAATGGATGAGGCGGTGTTGGATGCTTATGGATGGAATGATATAGAACTAAAACATGATTTTTATGAAGTAGATTATTTACCGGAGAATGACAGGGTACGTTTTACTATTCATCCCGATGCCAGGAAAGAAGTGTTGAAACGATTGTTGGAGTTGAACCATAAAATACATGAGGAAGAGGTGGAGGATGGATTATGGGATAAGAAAGGCGGCAAGGCTAAAGTATATATTAGTGTGGAAGAGAAATTGAATATTGCTGCGGAGCCGGATAGTAGTTATGGGGGATTGTTTAATCAGGAATAAATACAAATATGAAAAATAATAGGACCAGCATTATTTTAATGGTGGCTTTGGTATTGATCGGTGTATATACAATCTACAACCAAACCATTATCAGTAAGCAAAAGAAAGCAATTAGTTCTATGGAAAGTAAAATCTCAGAACTTGAAGAGGAGTTGGAAACTGCGGAAAATAAAATAAAGAAACTGGAAGATGATTTATCTGAAGTTCAACATTTTGATAACGATGCTTCTGTTAGCAGAGGCGCTGCTTCAGGCAACTCAGGCTCAATAACTTTTACCGGTAATGTTTACGAAACAAAAATAGATGGAGAGTTTTACGGTTGGGATGGGGAAACAATTTTTAAAATGACGGATGGATCTATCTGGCAACAGGCTTCTTATGATTATACCTACCACTACGCATATATGCCGGATGTAATTATCTACAGTAAGAACGGCTCTAATTATATGAAAGTGGAAGATATGGAAGAACAGATTGAAGTGAGGAGGATAAAATAAATAAAATTCAACCTAAATTAATTTCAATCAAAAAAAAGTCCTACCAATTCTATAAAACTTAAAAACAATTCATGGCATTCATAAAAGAATTACGAAGAAAATGTTTAACAGAAGTAAAGAGTAAATTTTCTAGCAGGGGAAATGTAAATAATAAACCTGTATTGAGAATGCCCATATTTAATCTATCACAGAAAACAGTTAAGGATTTGAATCTTTCTAGTGATAGTAATTTAGGTGAAATGGAATCAGAATTATGGAATTGTTATACTTATATTCTGCACAAAGGAATTGCAGCTTCAATCGCGGCTCGTTTTGGTGGTAACAATATTGAATTTAATTATTCCTTTGAGGATGCTATAAATGGTAGGGTACCTCCTTATCATTTTAGTTTATCACCAGTAAAAGATGAATACTCTTTCAATCTCAGATACCATTTGTTAAATAATGAATTGAAATTTCAAGAAATATTTGACAATATCTACGATTACATTAAGGCCTCAATAACGATAATAAGCGAAGAAGGTATTGAAGGTAATGAGATTGTAGATGCATTTTTAGCTGCTGCGGGTTTAGTAGGTATTGCATTTACCGAGCGGATAGACTTAACGAAGGAAGACTATTTACCTATTGCCTCATCTATAACTATTTATGATGAGGGCTTTAAGATTGATTTGGATTTAGAAAAAGATATTAGGCTTGGTAAATTTGAAGAGCCGCTAATAGAAAATGAGGTATCTCTCCAAATTAGATGTTCCTTTTGTGGGAAACCAGCTTTAAAACTTCCAAAAAAGGGCGACATATGGAATGAAGCAGTATTAGAACCATGTGAACATTTTGCATTTGCCTTTATCACGAATACCGATAATCACTTCTATGGCAGGGAATACTATACAAGTTCTTTCAAAAAAGCGGTAATTGACTATGTGGAAACATTTAAGGGATTTACTTGTCAAGCTGACCCGGGCGTATTTGTTAATGATTTATTTAATGGTGATACGGATTTAGACGAAAACGATGTTACTAGAATAAATAGTATTTTGCGATCAGACTTGCCTGATTCTAATATTCAAACAAAGCAATTCAGCAAAGTATTAAATGGCAACAATCATGTTTTTGTTTTTCAGTTTATGAAATTTATTTGATGACCAATCTTGATGAATTGGAGGGATAGGGATTAATAGTATTTAAAAAATCAGAATTAAAAATATTTATTTATAAAACAAAAAATTATGGAGTTTATTACAGATGAAGATTTAGAAAAAATTACAAATTGCGGCGGTCAGGAAGTAAATGATATTGATTATAAAATACTAAAAAATGTTTATGAGAAGTTAGAGTTTATCTGTTTAAAACTAAAGGAATATGGATTTGAATATTCAATAAGAAAGGATCCTCGTAAACAGGCAGGTCAGGGTTTATTTCAATTTCAACATTATCAATGGGCTAGAATCTATCCGCCAGGCGTAAGGGAATTTTGCAACGACAAGTTTAGCTATATCATAAGTATTTCTGATACTTTACAATTCCATATGATGGGTATAAAAGAATACCAGGAAAAACCACCTTCAAAAAGGGCAAGTGATCTTTGCTCAACTGAAATTGATATTAATACTTCGGACTTTGATTCACTTGCAAAAGACTTTGCGGAGTTTGATAAAAAATACAGGGAATTGTTCATTCAAACAGCAATAGAATTAGGTATTAATGGCTTTTTAAACTTAAAAAATAAATTTCAAATGAAAAAAATGCTCGATTTATTGGAGTTTAAAAAACAAATTATTTTACAAGGCCCGCCTGGTACCGGCAAAACATTTACTGCAAAAGATATCGCTGAACAAATGATTTTTGGAGAGGTTAATACTGATAAAGAAAAACAAAAAGCAAATCTGGAATCAAAAAGTGAGCAATATAAATTGATTCAGTTTCATCCTGCTTACTCTTATGAAGATTTTGTAAGGGGTATAGTGGTAAAGACGAACGGCAAACACATAACTTATGAAACCGAAAATAAAGTATTAGGTGAATTTGCATATAATGCATATCAAAATTGGAAAGCCAGTAATGACCCTCAAAACGTTTTTAAGGAAACCTGGCTTCAATCTGCTTTAGAAGATTTTAAAGAAAACATTACCGTTAGACTTAAAGATGAAGAAAAAATAATGTTAACCCGTAAAGTATATATAAATCGTATTACTGAGTATGGCATTCGTTATAATTCTGACGTTTGGGATGTAGATGGTGGTGTGCCTGATTCTGATATTCAGAAAATGTATTTAGCTGATGTTTCAACAAGGAAGGAAATTAAAGAACTTAACTCGTTGACAAAAACTGCCAAAAGTCTTTCAACTTATTGGTTGAAAATATTGGAGTTATTCAAAAAATATATACATGAAAATAAGTTAAGTCCTCTTGATAGTACAACTGTGAATGACGAAAAAAAATATATTCTAATCATAGATGAAATAAACAGGGCAAATCTGCCAGCGGTTTTGGGCGAATTAATTTATGCATTGGAATATAGGGGGCAAACAGTTAAAAGTATGTACGATTTAGAAGGAGATAGAACATTACTTCTTCCCCCAAATCTTTATATCATTGGTACGATGAATACTGCCGATAGAAGTGTTGGTCATATTGATTACGCAATTAGGAGAAGGTTTGCATTTGTTGATATTGCGCCTTCCATTGATATCATAGATGATGTAATTAATGATCCTGCGCTTTGTATTTCAGCAAAGGAATTATTTGGCAAAGTTGCAGATCTGTTTCATGAGAAAAAGGATGATAGTGATCAAAAAACAGTCTATTTACAATCAGATTTTAAGGCAAAAGACGTTCAGATGGGTCATAGTTATTTTTTAGCTAAAGATGAAAATCAATTAAAGTTAAAATTGGATTTTGAAATTAAGCCGCTATTAAATGAATATGTAAAAGATGGGATATTAAATGAAGAGGCCTTAAAAGTGATTAATATATTATGATAACGGTTATTCACGAACACTATAATGGGAAAGACCATAAAAAAGTTTATGACTTTGGAGGTATACTGCCATTTGATGTTGATTACTTTTATCAGTTTTCTCGGAAAAAACGAAATGAAAAAATTGACTGTTTCAGAATATATTCAGATAATGATAAAAAAGAACATGCCATTTCCAATAGTTATTTTATTGGTGTAGATTGGATAATTGAAAATAAAAAAGCCATTTATATAGAACCAAAGTTAAATGAGGGAAGTGAGCAAACCAACTATCTCAAAATGCTTTTTTCAGCATTGAAGCATCCCGTCGTTTCTAATCACATAGAGGATTTATTTGAAATAAGATGGGAAGCTTCACCGATTAAGATAAGTCAAACACAAGATTTACTTACACCTTTATTAATAGTTCAGTTTTTGAAAATTGTGCAGCATATTGTACGCAAAGGATTAAAAAAGTCATATTATAAAGTTGAACATAATTTATATGGAAAAGTAAAAGGAAAGATTAATGTGGCGCAAACGGTTAAGAAAAATGTATTTAAAAATAAGCCACTTAATACATACTGTAGTTATGATGAATTTGGATTGAATGGCTTGGAAAACCGGTTGCTTAAGAAAGCATTGGTTTTTATACAACGTTATTTGCCTACTCTTAAAAATCTGAATGCAGAAGCTTACACTACAAATGTTTTCAATTATATAAACCCTGCTTTTGAATTTGTGTCTGAGGAGGTTAATCTCCATGAAGTAAAACATACAAAAACCAATATATTTTATAAAGAATATGCTGAAGCCATTCGGTTGGCAAAATTAGTTTTGCAACGATTTGGATATAATATTTCAAACGCTGATAAGAAATCTGAAATCAGCACTCCTCCATTTTGGATTGATATGAGTATGTTGTTTGAGTTATTTGTGCTGGGGCAATTAAAAGAAATGTATGGTAATGAAATACTTTATGGCAGTAAAGAAGCCAAGGCTAAATATGGCTTACCTGATTTTCTATTAACGAAATCAAATGAAAAGACAATAATTGATACAAAGTATAAGCCAATATACCTAGAAGATAAATACGATATTGACAATATAAGGCAATTAAGTGGTTATGCTAGAGATAAAGGGGTTTTAACAAAGCTAGGATTTACGGCTAATGAGGAGCAAAATATTGTAGTGGTAAAATGTTTGATTATTTATCCAGACCAAAATGCAAAAGAATGTCTTTGGGACAATGAAGAAACAGAAATTGAGGGCTTTGTAAAATTTAATAAGCGGCCTATAAAATTGCCATTAATTTCTCTAACAAATAAAAATACCTATGCCAAGGTTATACTTGCATGAAGCAATCGCCATTGTTTTATTGTCAAAAGCAGACAGGAAAGCGACTATTGAAGATATCGCCACGGAAATAAACATAAGAAATTTGTACCAAAGAAAAGACGCTAAAGAAATTCCTGCCTATCAAATTATGCAGCGCACGAAATTAAACAAAGGCCAATACCAGCATTTATTTGAATGGATAGAACCTAACACAGTAAGATTGAAAAATTTAAAGTGAAATGCTTTTCGAATTTATTTTACATAATAAATAGCATATGCAAGAATATCAATACTTCAAACAAACCGGCAACCCTGAAATTCATGCTGCACTTGTTGGTATTAGCAAGCAGGATTGTATTTGTGCAAAGCCGCATGGAAATACACGGGATGCCATTGAGATTATGGGCCTATATCAATTTGATATTTTACCAAAGCTCAATAAAGGAGATGTTATAGATTCTTATTACTATACCCTTCAATGGGGAAAGTATCGTAAAGAAAATATTAAAACCAGTTTAATAGAACCCTCTGATACCATTTACTACTTAACAAATATCAAAGATGTGATTCGTATGATGTTTGAAAGCAGCAGAAATTTCTACTTTTTAACTAATCTTTCAGAGGTAATCGGCTTAATTACTATTAGTAATTTAAACTGCAAACACATTTCGCTTTATTATTACAACCTGATCAATTCATTGGAAAGAAAGTTAGGAAAATTTGTTCATCAGGAATTGGATACTATTAAAATATTAGACAGCCTTAAAAAAGTTGGTGTCGAAAAGAATATCCAATCATCTTTGGATACAGTAAGCAGATATAAAGAAGACGCAGTGAAAGGCATGGATGGAAGTATAATTGAATACCTCTATCTAAGTGATCTTTTTATACTAATTTCTGAACTTAAACTCTTTAAATTATTAGGATATAAGAAGCAAGATGAATTTGAAAAGGATTCTGGAAAATTGAAACAAATTCGAAATGCTATTGCTCATCCAAATAAAAGCCTTGTAAAGGAACCAGAATCCTTGAATGATTTATGGAAGAGTTTAGTAAAAATTAATGAGTTGGATGAAAGACTCGATATAAATAAAATCGATGTACCTAATTTTTAATACTCAATGTATTTACCCAATTTAACCGCCTATCAAACCCTTGAAAATAGCCAGGGCACACTTGATCCCCTAGGCCTATATAGTATTGCTGATCGTTTAGCATCCAGGTTAACACCAAATCTAAGGGAAAGAATGAGGCATCCCCGTTATCTGACTGCTATGGCAGTAGGTGCAGTTGTCTGTTCGGGTTTCAGTGATGATGAACTGGCAACAGATGAAATATCACCACCATGGCAGGTATATGAATGGTACGTTGCCAGCGCCTTGATTAAAAGGTTTATAATTTATTCACCTTTAGGACCGTTTGTATTAAATTCACACGTTCAAATTTAAAAATTTGGCCATCACATGAATGACAAATACTTCAAAAAATGCAGCCTGCCCATGCGGTAGCGGAAAGAAATATAAAAGATGCCACGGAATGGAAGACCCAAAAAAGAAAACTTCAAAGAGTTCAGTGGTTGAGCCACCAATTTTCACTACTCTCATAGAGAAATATTGTTCAGAGCCTATTTTAAAGTCATTAGGCGTACTTCAACTCTTGCCCGTGAATCACGGTCATGAAGGTCAATTTGAAGAAATGGCTAGATTAGCTTTATTACAAAGAAGACAAAGCGACGAAAGAGAATTTGCTTCATGGCAAAGATTAGTCGCCACAATTGAGCCAATGGGTTATCCGGATGACCCTCCAACAAATGCTTTTACAGAAAATGCAATTTTTCGAGAAGGTAATTATATAGTATATCCTGGTATTTATTTGGGGATGACCGAAATATTAAATCAACTGCTTGAAAGTATTTTTTTACAACAAAACGATTTGCCCAAAGCTTTTAAAAAAGATGTGAATGATGGTGTCGGAATTTTGCTTTTCATGAGTAATGAAATTGCAAAAGGTAAAAATCATACCCGATATATGTACGAGCATCCTGACTATGATAAAATTACTTTCCCCGAATATAATTCGTTTATTGAAGATGCAGGAATTATAACATTTGAAAAGGAATATTTAAAAAAATTATGTCCGCTTATAGATAGTCGATACGAAATTATAAATGAATTTATAGTTCCTCTTAATCATCCTGATTTGGAAAATGAAGACCCAGACGAAAACCCGGTAAGCATATTTCCATTAATTGAGAATGAGGAAGAAATTATCGTATACATGCCGACAACTATTCCTAACGCATTAATAGAATTTGTTTATCGAAAGGCACATCAACATAATTGTTATATGGCCGTTGCAGAACTATTACAAGAAAAACAATTTGACAATTCATGTAGGGCTTTATCAGCAATGAAATGGGTTGCAACTGATATTAAGCTACCTATAGATGATCTAAAGTTGCCAATCCGAGAATTTGTATTTCAATTTGACAACCAAAAGCTAAGCTATCTATGCTATGTTGATACTATTAAGCCAGCTGAAAGCTTTCCTAATCGGAATGGTCTGGATGATAGAAACAAAATTGTAGTAGAATTTTTAAGCTCCCTAAGTTCAGAGCAGAAATATCAGGTGTTAAGCTTATTTATTATTGCGGAAACAGGAGTAGACGGCTTTTTTAGCTGGAATATTCCTTCTACAGGAAATCAAACGACGATGCTTCGTTATGGCGAATTAAATACAATAGCCTATTCACAAAACGCAAATACTTTATCGTTATGGAAATTCGCTAAAACATATACTCAGACCGCAAGTAGAATGCGTATAATGTCCATTGGTGGCACAATGGATGCATATGCTATATATGATAGTAATAAAGGTAGCCTTGTTCATTCAGATGATGCCAATCCAGATGGTGGTATGATGATGATTGTTAACGGTAGTTCAAATGAGTTTTATCGTGAAGTTCAAAAGAACCGTGATGAACATGCTGTACTTCTATATACAGGAAAAGTAGTTGGATATACCAAAGTAATAAGACCTAAAAAATATGCAGCAGTATTTAGAGATAAATTTGTATCTAAAGAACATCGTATAGTAATTGAGGATTATCCTTTTCCAATATGGGTAACAAATTATCAAACTGAAAAGAATGTTGATACTACATGGGCAGAAATAATTTGTGAAGCACTTGCATATTGGTTACAAAAAATGTCTTCTTCCCTCAAAGAGATATTTAAACCTGTTACTTTAATCCAATTCGAAATTGAAGTAGTTATCGATCAAAATCTTTTGGACGCAAATGAATTTAAGATAAAAGAAGTCGCAGCAAACACAATTACAATCAAAACTGAAATAGCGCCACCCAAACTTAGGTTACTCATCCCTTTTGATTTTATGTACTTGGTTCGAAATCCAGATAATGAAGCAGATAAGGTTTTATTAAAAGCCACACTTAGGGGAATTGTTGAATACACAACGGAGGCAGGAAAACCAATAAATTTATTAGAAGAAAAAATCAATGAGCTTATTGAACAAACCCTTCAGCCAAAGCAAGCAAAAATGATTCTCTTTAGTGATCCTTCTCGCAATGTTAGATTAGACAATCGACACTTACCTTCGATACGTTACTTACAGGAAGCTAATATTTCTTATATCCTGGATAATCTTGTGAGCTATTTACCTAAAGGCCATTTGATAGCTAAAAACATAACTTCAAAAGAGGAAAAAATTCAATTATGCGATGATGTAGTAAATATATTATTGAATCAAATAAAAGCTAAAATTGAGCTATTCGATGGCGAGTTACTTCTACAATGGCTAATCAAAATACAAGAAAAATGTGTTCAATTCCGTGAATTTAGAGAAATACTTATCCCTGCAAAAATTGCTTGCTTTAGTAGTTTTGATGAAGAGGTAAAGCAACTTACAAACAAAGGAGAAAATCTTGTAGAAGTATCTCATTCAGTGCGTACATTAATTGAATATGTTGCAACAAAAATTCCTATAGGTAATCAATGGCCGAATTATGATGATGTTGACGAACTGTTGGCACTAACAAGTCAAGTAACAAATTGGGGTGCTTCAAGCGAAGCAATGCGATTTGGGCTTTCAGATCCTGAAATGGGGCTATTACCCTCTGGAAGAATTGGAATAGATAAAAGTATGGAAAAAGATATTTTGGAACCCTATAACAGGGCAAAAATCCAAAGTGATATTTTTCAATATATAGAGAGGTTTGAAAAAAACTATTTACCAGATGATAAGCATGCCAAAGAAGAAACTGTAGAAACAAAGGAACTCGATCAAGCATTTCAGGATGAATTCGGTCTTACTCTTACCAAATTATCTCGAATAATTGGAACCTTGATCAATGCAGGCTTTGCTGATGGTAAAGCATGGATAAAAATGGAAGAGCAACAATTAATAAGCCTGTTAACCACAAAAATTGAAAAAATTAGCTCGGACGAAATTCAAATAGCTATCAATCTACTTACTCTTATTGAAAGAGACCATCTCCTAAAAGCACCTAATGGCTTTGCTTTACCTGATGTATTTTCGTGGCACTATACGCGACCACTTTCTTATATCAGAAGACCTTTAATTTCTATCATTGACAAAAAAGGGAATAAAAGTTACTACTACGGTTTTCGACATTTGATGATGTATATTGATAATTTGTATTTTCTTTTATTTACCGGAAAATTGCCTGAACGTAATTCTAAGAGTATGGCTAGCTGGATTGCAGGTATATTACATAAAAAAGGCAAACCTTATCGGGATAGCGTTAGAGATTGGTTTAAAAGTAATACGGATTTTGTTGTGATAGATTATGAAGTCACAATGAAAATTGGTGGACATTTTGAAGTTGAGGATAATAAAGGTGATATTGATGTACTGGCGATTGATCATAAGAAAAAGATTATTTATCCCATCGAATGCAAAAACATGATAGGTGCCAGAAATATCCACGAAATGAAATCAGAAATGGATAAGTACTTAGGTCGTGAGGGGCAGGAGAAAAAAGCAAAAATCAATAAACATGTAGAAAGAGATAAATGGTTACAAGCCAACAAAAAAGGTTTCAATAAGTTTGGCATTGAAAATCCTGATGAGTATCAAATCAAATCCTTTATAATGACTGCAGATGAAATTCCGTTACCCTATTTGAAAAGTGAAGTTTTGCCATTGCCAATAAAGTCTTTTGTTTTTTTACGGAAAGACGGAGTGAGGGTTTTAAAGGACTTATAACAAAGAAAATCAATTTATTTTTTGCCAAAATTTAGGTATTATTATCAAATTACATTTTATTTTTTATTTGTTGCAATTGCAATTGCGTTCTTTGCAAAAGCCGAAAAATGTGGGAACTCAGTACAAGTATATTTACCTTATATAAGTAAACCCAGGATGAGAAAATATACAGAGTTGTAACGGAAAGAGAAAGATGGTTTAATATTGTTATGGGAGAAAAGTACAAAGTAGATGCTGCCAGTACGGACAAGTATGCTGAACGAATTCCTTTTCCGGAAGAACTCGCAAAGAAACTTTCTTTTAATTTAGTGGTATAACAGAACTCATTTTAAAAACGGACAGGTTCAAACGCTGCTATGTTAGCTGCGCCGAAAGCATATTGTCTAACGCAGCAATGAGTTCTAAATTGGGTATGCTGTTAAAAATACCACTACTTGTTCCTTTTCGCATTCCACGTACAAATAAATACAACACTCCGCCAAAATCTTTTTCATAATCGAAATTAGGTAAACGACTCTCCAGGTATTTTTTTGTGGCAAGTGTATAGATAAGATATTGAAGATGGTAATTATTATCATTCATTGCCTCCTCCAAAGAGGATTCTTTATAGTTCTCCAAACTGTCGCCAAGGAAAGTTGACTTCCAATCCAATACAAAATATTTTCCCTGATATTCAAACAGCATATCAATCTTTCCATTCATGATACCTTCTAATTCGTACCGGTCTTTTACATTGATCGAAATTTTTTCGTTACTCAAAGTTTGTAAAATAGCGGGCTGAAAAACATCCA
>JAYTGH010000469.1:0-4218 GCA_043733645.1 Flavobacterium sp.
GAAACCACCCAAGCCATTATGGATATTGACGGAACAAACCCATTATACCGATTTATAAAAGCCGCTCAGGGACGTTGCATTGCGATGCATTTCGGAACGTATGATTATACGGCAAGTTGCAGCATTACAGCAAAATACCAGGAAATGGATCACCCTGTTTGCGATTTTGCGCATCATGTTACCAAAGTCGCTTTGGCGCACACCGGAATCTGGTTGAGCGATGGCGCTACGAATACAATGCCTATTGGTCCACATCGTGGTGATTTGACTCCGGCTCAGGAAAAAGAGAATATGGAAGTCGTTCACAGAGCTTGGAAAAAAGGATATGACCACATTCGACATTCGTTGTGGAATGGCTATTACCAAGGTTGGGATTTAAACCCGGCGCAGTTCCCGATGCGTTATGCGGCGGTGTATGCCTTCTTTTTAGAAAGTTATGACGATGCTGTAGAGCGTTTGAAAACTTTTGTAGAGAAAGCTGCACGAGCAACACTAATCGGAGATGTATTTGATGATGCCGCAACCGGACAAGGATTGCTAAATTATTTCCTTCGTGCCTTAAACAGTGGTGCGATTACCGAAGAGGAAGTTTTAGCGACTGGTTTGACTTTGGATGAAATTAGAGGTCGTTCGTTTAAGAAGATTTTGGAGAATAGAGCTGGGAAGTAGTGTTTGTCTTTCCCGCGTAGGCGGGAATCCATTCCTAGATAAGTGTCTAGCAGTTCGTTTAGAGATAAAAAGAAACCGCTTCAGTAATGGAGCGGTTTTTAGCTTTTTTTATAAACACGGATTGCAAATCTGTGTTATCGGATTTTATTATTGCTTAATAACTTTTGAGTAGTAACATGTTTCATTTACTATTAGCTTAACTATATAAATACTGGCTTTGAAGTTTTGAATATTAATAGGTTTGTCGCAGTCGATTTGCTCTAAAAGAATTTTTCCAGTAATGTCACTTACAATTATCTTATGAATAGGCCAATTGGATTTATTTTGAATATTTATTATTCCATTAGTTGGGTTTGGATAAATTAGAAAGTTATTATTAAAATCGGTATTAAATAACCCCAATGATGTACATAAAATTTGATTTGGAAAAGATTTTTGTACAATTGTACCGTCTCCTAATTCTCCATAAGAATTTGATCCCCATGAAAATAAAACATTGTTATTTTTCAAAGCAAATGAATCGTTACTGCCCGCCTTACTTATTAACCAATCTGTAGCAGTCCCTATTTGAAATGGCAAACTTCTATTAATAAATGTTCCATCTCCTAATTGACCAAAATTATTCAATCCCCATCCCCACAATTGACCATTTGATTTTATGGCAAGTATATGATTACCTTCTGTCGAAACTTCTTCCCAATTGGTCGCTGTTCCTACTTGCGCGGGATAATTGCTATTTGTTGTCGTGCCATTACCCAATTGTCCATATCCGTTAAATCCCCATGTCCACAATGTACCGTCTTGTTTGATGCCTACTGTATAACTGTTATTACTAACCGATATTGTTTTCCATATTGCAGTACCTATTTGTATTGGATTTAAAACATTAGTATTTGTTCCATTTCCAACCTCTCCATAATTATTAAATCCAAATCCCCATAAAGTATTGTCTGTTTTGAGGCTCATAGTGTGGTGTGATCCTGCTTCTACAGTTTTCCAATTCGTTTGGTTTCCAACCTGATTAGGCACGGTGCTGTCAAGGCTTGTATTATAGCTTAACCCTCCTCCAAAATTATCTCCCCATGACCAAAGAGTTCCGTTTAATTTTATAGCTGACATCTGAGAATAACCAACCGAAACTTGCTTCCAGTCTGTTGAAGTACCTACTTGGGTTGGAACATTTCTATCTATTGTTGTTCCGTCTCCTAACTGAGCGTAATAATTCCATCCCCACGCCCATAGCGTTCCATCTGATTTTACGGCCGCTGATTGAAATTCAGAAGCAGCAACAGATTGCCAATTTGTATCTGTACCAATTTGAACACGAACTATTCTATCATTATTTGTGCCATCGCCCAATTGACCTTTGTGATTTAAGCCCCATGCCCATAATGTTCCATCGCTTTTTACAGCAATTGTATGTCTCCAACCAGCTGCAATTGACTGCCAGCATTGTGAATTCATGTGAATCGATATAAATAAAAGTAGGAGTGTAATTTTTTTATCCATTATTTTATGTTTTTTCTATCTCATTAAGCATAAACTTCTGCTACAAAATCTACCTATACAAATCCATCAAAACTTTCTCCGGAGTATACGGTGCATTAACTGCCAAATCTACATTGGGATTAAAAGCTTTTATAGCGTTTCGAATGGCAAAGTACGCTCCGATGCCATACATCAATGGCGGTTCGCCCACTGCTTTCGATTTGTTGATGGCAAGTTCGTGACCTTCGGTTTTGAGATGTTGAATATTAATTTGCTTTGGCACCGAATAAATATCGGGAACTTTGTAAGTTGACAATGCGTTTGAAAGCAATCTTCCCTGATTGTTATAAACGATTTCTTCGAGCGTCATCCAGCCAATTCCCTGCACCAAACCGCCTTCAATCTGACCGTTGTCAATGTCTTTGTTCATGCTTTTTCCGAAATCGTGAACGATGTTTACGCTATCAAAATAGTACGTTCCTTTTAGGCAATCGACTGTGACTTCGTGAATCGAAGTCCCGTAAACGTGGTAAGCAAACGGATGTCCTTTTTCTTTAGTTTTATCGTAATGAATGGTTGGAGTTGCATAATGTGCATTCTCGGTAAGTGCCACTCTCATTACGTGTGCTTTCATTACCAGATCTTTCCAACTGATTTCTGTTGCTTTGTCATTAGCAAAAACAAATTCATCATTAATCTGGATTTTGTCCGTATTCAATTCGGTTTGAGCAACCTTTATCAATCTTTGCAACAAAGCGTTACATGCCATTTGCAAAGCTTTCCCATTTAAGTCCGCTCCTGCGCTAGCTGCTGTTGGTGATGTATTGGCAACACGTAACGTATTGGTAGATTCAATACGAACGCGATTCGGACGTATTCCGAAAGTTTCCACCACAATCTGAAGCATTTTGGTATTCAAACCCTGCCCCATTTCTACACCACCAGTACTTACGACAACACTTCCGTCGTGGTAAATGTGCACCAATGCACGTGCGTGATTCATCATCGTATTGGTAAACGAAATCCCGAAACAAATTGGTTGAATTGCCAATCCTTTTTTGAATCGGATGTTGGTTTTATTGAATTCGGCTACTCTCGCTTTTTGTGCTTCGTAGTCGTAATGTTTCATACAAGTTTCCCAAGTATTCTTGGCTTCGACCTGTTGCAGAATTTGTCCATACGACAACTCATCGCCATCTTTTACCAGATTCACTTTCTGAATCAATGCTGGGCTTACGCCTAATGATTCGGCGGCTTTTACAATTGCGGCTTCGATTACGAATTTCCCTTGCGGTCCACCAAATCCACGGAAAGCAGTGTTTGGAGGTAAATTCGTTTTACAACTAAACGCTTTCGCAATCACATTCGGAACAAAATACGCATTGGTCGAATGGAACAGCGTTCGTTCCATAACCGCTGGCGATAAATCGGCTGCAGCTCCGGCATTTTGGTAATGTGTTACTTCGTAGGCTAGGATTTTATACTCTTTATCCAAACCAATTTTAAAATCGGCAGAATAGGGATGTCTTTTTCCGGTCATGCGCATATCGTCCATACGATGCATCGACATTTTTATGGGTTTGTGCAGCATCTGGCAAGCCAAAGCTACCATAACAGCCCAAGGTGTAGCTTGGTCTTCTTTTCCACCAAAACCACCGCCAAGACGAACCGTATCGATTTCGATTTTGTGCATCGGAATTCCTAAAACCTGCGCCACCATTCGCTGAACGGCTGTTGGGCCTTGCGTAGATGATGATATGATAATGCTGCCGTCTTCTTTTGGACGAGCGTAAGCACCTTGTGTTTCTATGTATAAATGTTCTTGCCCATTGACATCGCTTCTGCCTTCAAAAATGTGTTCGCATTTCGCCCAGGCAGATTCGGTGTCACCCAATTTAAACTGTCTGGGAGGCATGATTAATTTGCCTTTTGCCTGAGCTTCTCTTGGATCAACAATTACCGGAAGTTCTTCAAATTCGACTTTAATCAGTTTCGCAGCCATTCGGCAATGATGTTCGGATGTTCCGACAATCAAGGCGATTACTTGTCCACGAAAGTGCA
>JAYTGH010000470.1:0-4218 GCA_043733645.1 Flavobacterium sp.
TTTGAAGACATCGAGAACAAGGCTTGGTTATGGGCTTTCACTCATTTATTGCCCGCTTTATTGCTCTTGATTACTGCCGTTTTGATGAATAAAAACCCATCGAAGGTGTTGCTGTCATCAACTTTTCGTCTGATATTTATGGCGACCTTGACTTATTTGCTATTAGTCCTCATGACGCTTTTAGCCATGCCTTTTGCAACAATCAAGCAAAGTATTCAAGAATATTTCAATCAATCTTACATGTGGTTAGTACCTTTTCAAGTCGTTTTACTCATCACATTTGGCATTTTGTATTTTAAGAAGGAAACGTATTTCAGACCGAATGCAGCGATTATGAAGGAGTTTGTCAGTAAAAAAGCGGAGTTTGCGCAGAGAAAAGGCAATACCATACAATCTGAAGCCTTTGAATTATTGATAGCCGATGATAAAATGCCCGAAGTCTTGGATTTATTAAAAGCCCGTTTAAAATCTTTTACCAATGACATTGTTTTATTGGAAAGTCAATACACTGAATGGCAACAACAACGCGATATGAATCTCCTCTCCGCTGATGAATTGCAAAGGACATTGAATAGATTGATGTTGGCGGTGGTGAGTTATATTGAAAAGCTGTAACGACTTAGCCCCCTAACCCCCAAAGGAAAAACGCCTACGAAATATGCTACAAAACAGCCCAATGAAACCGTATTTCATTGGGCTGTGTGTTTTTTCATAGTTGCCTTGATTGGAAGTTGACGCAATTGAAGAGAATGAAGCGTTTATTGGATGGTTTTTAGATGATTCACACATCATTTATACCATGGCGGTTTCCTTCACTTTCTTGGCGCGGATTGTTTTGATACCGTTGCGTTTGGGTATTGCACGTTTGCTTTTGCGCACGCCGCCCGCCTTTTCGTACTCTTCTGAATCAAAACCGAATTTAGAGCCGATGCCACTCAACACCCTTTGAGAATAATTGTTGAGGTCGGTTTCCATCTTTTTCAAGTTAGCCCGTTTAGCATCTTGTTGCTTTTTGAGTTGATTCACTTCCGAATACGCATTTTCTACGGCTTTGAGCTTTTCGTCATAAGTCGAAACGTTGATGTCGTCATGCAATACAAATTGCTCATGAATGGTTTTCAAGCCCGAGAATTGATTCCGTGCTTTGGTGTACTTAGTCGAGTACTTTAATAGTTTTGCCATTGTATCAATGTGCTTTTAGAATGTGATAAAATATAATATTAAAAATTAAATCATATCAATAGTCATTCCAAAAATGATTGTTTTATTGATTGTGTTCCTTTTTTATTTTGCAAAATAGATATAAAGCCTTGATTAACAAATTAAAATACATGTTGAGGCGATATAATAAGATGTGAATGTTTTTTTATTCTTAATTTTCCTCAGTACAAAAACTCTAAGAAATCTTTTTGTCGTATGGTGCCTAGCGTTTGTCCTTATATAATTTAGATTAGTCATAAAAAACTTTAGACAAGTGTTACATGCTATTATTATTCTTATATATTTGCTTATTCATTTGCATACTCCTTGGAAATATTTTCTCTCAAAATCAGTATATTAAAGCGTAGATACAAGGAATATAAGCATTATTGAGATTACAATCACTAACCATAATCGTCAGAAAATCGGCTAAACATAGAACAAGAGCCAACTTTAGCCCCTTATTAGTTATGAATCGTAGAATTGAAATGAAAAATAAAACAACTTATATTTATGAATGACCAAACAATAAATATTAACGACAGTGGCTCAGGAGAAAAAATCTCTGTTGAACAATATGGAAAAGAGAGTGCTTCTGATTCAAAAGCAGATCCTGCTACACTTGAATCATCTCTGGTTACCGTTTATAATAAATTTTTGTCAGACCAAAAACTTGATGCTGACGGAATTAGGCAAAGAATAACTCGACTTGAAAGTGAAATTTTGCAAAAAAAAAATGCAAAAGAAAACTTCAAATCTGAGATAATATCTTTGGAACAACAAAAAGAATCGCGCGAAAAGCGAGTTGAGGAATTGGAAATTGATAGAATTAAGCTTAAAGAAGAAGGCGCACCTGGCGGTGATTTAATTCCATTCGTCATTGGACTTTTTATTGTAATTCTGCTTACTTTTTTTTTATTTGTTTTTTACTCTTCAACAGTATACTCTGCCATCGCAGGTATAAAAAAAGGAACATTTGGACTTATTAATCCAAATGTATTTGCTGATGCTCAATCAAAAGGAGGAGGAGATTTAGCATTTATTATTTTAGCTCCTGTATTTTTTCTAGCTATTGGATTTTTGCTTCATGATGCTTTGGATAAAAGTAAATATTGGTTGATTTCAGGCTTATTGGTTTTAACTTTTTCAGTAGATGCTATTTTAGGTTATAAAATATCACAAAATTTACATTCAAACGATTTCAATGCTGGTTTAACAAACGAACAATGGAAATTCAGGATGATTTTTTATGATGTTAATTTCTATCTTGTTTTAATGTTCGGGTTTGTTGCTTACGTTATTTGGGGGTTATTACTTCACTATACTCTAAATAAATATAAAGATTTACAACCTGATAGAGCTCTAGAATTAAGATTAGATAATCTTGATATTAAAATAGATGAACAAAGAGGATATTTAAGTGAAACCATAAGCAATATTAATAACTTGAAAGGTCAAGTCGCATCAATTGACAATGATATTGAGCAAAAACAAAAATATATCATAGGTTACAAAAATGGTGATATTCCTATTGATATACCAAGATTAAGTGCGATAGTTGGACAATTTATGCAAGGTTGGTTCACATATATCAACTTCATGTTCTCAACTGACACAACAAAAATCAAAGATTTAACCGAACAATCTGCTTCTATCCAAAAAGCATGGTTAGAAAATAAAATTAATAGCTTAGAAACTGGATCATGAAAAACAAAAACAAAGCTAAAGTCAATAATAAAGCACTTTTTATTTTGCTTATTTTTCTTGGAGTGTTCGCTCTTTTTATTTTTTTAATAACCCGCCCTTCTGAGCAAAGTAAAGCAATAAATGAATTGCCGACTTCTATGAATATTCAAGAAGTCAAAAATAACTGGGATAAACACAAAGAAAAACTTTATAATAATGATGACTATATTGAGGCACTTCGTGCAAGATTGAGTAGCTTTAACCTTATTGATTCACAAGTAATTGAAGTTAAAAATTGGCTGCCAAAACCACCAACAAGCCTTAATTTAATTTTAGTACCAGATTTATCAAGGCGTTTAATTGACAATTTTAATAATCCAGAGCAAGTAAAAAATGATACAATTTTGATAAATTTTGTTTGGAATGTTTTTGTTGATGCAGTTAAATTAAAAATGGATTCAAAAGACAGGCTTTTACTTGATGTCACTGATGCAGGTCAAGCTGAAGATAAATTCAGAAATTTTGCAAATGATTTAATTTTCGATTTGAGTACTCATAAAAATCAGAGTAATAGACTTTATTTTGAAAAGCAAAGCTCAAAATTTAGAGATAAAGTTGATAGTCTTTATCAGCTGGCTATAAAAAAGCCACTTGGGGCTGATTATTGGTACTACTTTGATAGAAATCTAAATAAGCTTATTCAAAAAAATACTCTTTTTGATGACTATCGTAATATTCTTATCATTATTACAGATGGATATTTAGAAGCGGAGCATAAATTATATACAGGAAATGAAGCTCTCCATAATTCTATGTGCAGAGAAATACACGCTGGTAAAGGTGTCAATCAAGTAATAGCAGAACGGGGATTAAAAATTACTCCATGTGATGTTGATTTATCAAATCTTGAAATTTTAATATTAGAAGTTAATGAAAGGCAAAATGGAATCGGTTGTCATTTCGACATTTTAAAAAAGCTTTGGGCAGACTGGCTCAAAGGCATGAAAGTTAAAAATATCGAAACCGATTTTTTTATACAGAGAAATGATGCAACAGACTTAACTAAGAAATCGATAGAAAATTTTATCAAAAAATAGCTTTTATACTTGACCTGACATCTTACCCGTTTATTTACCTGACTACGAGTATAAATAATGGAGACAAAAAACATGAGACATCCCGAATTTTATAACAAATTACTAACACTGCCATTTATGGCGGTGGCACAATGTCAAATATTAAAAAGGCTTTAGCCGCTTACCTTTTTTAAGAAAAAGATGAATGGCTAAAGCCAAAAAAGGTAATTCATGCCGCATCTCCGCCATAAATAGC
>JAYTGH010000471.1:0-11091 GCA_043733645.1 Flavobacterium sp.
ACATCACCGGATTGATCGGGAACAAACTGACTTATTTCATTCGAGCCATCATAAGTTCCCGGACCTAAAGCTCTGGAACGGAAAGCTCGCAAACTATTGGTTCCACCGATAAAGAATTGTTTGCTAAACGGAATTGCATCTGAATTGCCATAAGCGAAAGCGGCACCAGCGATTATTCGGCTTTTTAAAAGTGAATTTTTACTGAATCTATACGTGTGCTTGAACTCACTTTGAACTTTGACAAATTGGCTAAACGGAATACCTAAAATTTCAACAGGATCTTTTTTGTGGATATCAGCACCGGTAATCAAACCGGCAATTGTTCCAGATAGATCAATTCCTCCTTTGTAGTAAAAGGTGTTTTTCTTTCTTTGATTCACCTCATTGGTGTAGGTGTAGGTATAGGTTGGACCAAAGATAAGTTGCTTTTCTATCACATTTTTTAACGATGGATTTAGAGCCACTTGTTCCTTGTATAAATCCGTTACGTTTTCCGGACTGGCAAATGTAATTTCGGTAATATTCAGCAAGTGTTCTTTCCGAAGATTTTCTTTCCAGGCATATCCAAAAGAAGCTTTAAAGGTTTGCAACGAATACAGCTTTTGTCTGTTTTGAAATTCGTAGCCAATAGTTGCATTCGTTCTTGGAACAAAGCCGCTCGACGATTTCAGTTTGAAAGGTGTGATAAACCTTGGCCACACCAAGCTGGTTTCTCCACCAACACGATACACATTGAAACCATTATTTTTTCCGCCTAATTGCACTTCGAATCCACCAAAAGCAGAAATGCTCAACAATTCGGCACCATGAAACGTGTTGCGGTTACTCCAATTTATTTTTAATTCGGTTCCGGTGTAATTGGCCGAATTGGTTTTTGCCAATATTTCAACACGAATTGATTTTTGCGGCAATGGCGTTAGATAATAATAAGCATCCAAATAATTCCCTATCGTATCTGAAACTCTAAACTGATTTTTTACGAACTTAAAAGTTCCCAAATTAACCAATCTGTTTAACGATAAATTGTGGTCAGTTCTATTATATAAATCACCTTTTTTAAAGTATAAGGTTCGGTCGAAAATGCGAGGCTTAAATAAATTATCATTTCCGATTATGGTAAAATCGTTATATTTTTCGAATGTTTTTAGGGTGTCATTATTAGTCGAATAGTTTGGGTATATGACAATCTTATTGATTTTATAAACTGTTTTTGCCGCAGCAGGAGCTTCGTCTTTTACTTTTAAAATTAAATCAACGTCATATTTTCCAACAGTACTATCAACCTGAATTTTTAAATAATCGGCATTGAAATAATAGAAGCCTTTCTCTTTCAAACGCTCATCAATTCTGACTCTTTCGGCTTTTATTACATCTAGATTATAAGCGGAACCAACTTTCAATACACTTTGTTGTTGAGTTAGTTTTACAGCTGAACCAACGGCAGAGGAATCGGTTGGGAATTGAATTGACTTAATTTTAAATTGTTTTCCCGGAGTTACTATGTATTCTGCAGTAGCTTTTTTACCATGTCTCGTAGAATCGGCACTTGTTCTTGTATTGAAGTAGCCATTGTTTTCGGAAAAATTCTGCAACAAACTTCGGTTGTATTCTAAATCGACTTTACTAAATAAAACCGGGGCTTCACCGACAGTATATTTTAGCCAATGACGGAAACCTTTTTCTTTTTTTACCTCTCCGGCAAGATTGTAGAAGAATAGTTTTGGGCGTAGACCCAAGAACTTTTTGTTTGGAATAGGGCGAATAATTTCTTTCAATTTTGATTGCAATGCCTTGCGTTCTTTTCGGGACACACTGGTGTCTTTGACAGTAACTTTTCCGCCAACGTACAATAGTTCGCCTTCGGGCAATTTCTGTGTACCGCTACAAGCTGCTGCAAATAGTGCAAGAAGGAATATTATAATTAGGTTCTTACTCATTTGATTTAGTTTTACTGCGTTCGGCTTGCTTCGCCAGTACGCTACCGCTCGTGCCGCCTCGGGTCTTTTTAGCTTTTGGCTTAGCTGTGTTCTTTTTTGATTGAAATAATTCTTTGAATTTATTATAATCCAATGTGATAATAAAGCCAACTCCGGTTTCAATAACTTGACCTTGTAAGGCTACCTGATATAAGTTTTTTCTATACGCTCGAAGTTTGTAGCGTCCGTCTTTTGAAAGTTGGTATTCGGCAGAAATATCTCCAGCAATGGTATTGGTCTCTTTGTTTTTTTGTTCCGGACCTTCAATACCAAATGTGCTTCCAACAGTAACTTTTAATCTGTCATTTAACAGTTTTTTGGAAAGCCCAACGTTCAAATCAGTTTTGTTTTCCTTTTGACCTGTGGTGAAATCTTCGGAAGAATCTAAATCGAAATTCAATTCAAAACCTTTAATCAAATCGCTGGCTAGATTATTAAGTTGTTGTGACAATATTTTACTGGCACTTTCTCTTGCAAATGATGAAGCTGATGTGATGCCGCTTTCACTCGAAAATGGATTTTCACCAACAAATCGGTTTAATAAAAGCAAAGCAAAAACCTGTTTGTTTAATTCATCTGGTTCTTGTCTCAACTGCGCCAATTTTGCTTCTGTTCTGGTAATGATATCGCTCGAAACAGAGTTGTTTCCAGGAGGCAAAATAATATCAAATGAAATGCTTGGTTTCATCAGTTCGCCTTTCATTTTCAATTCGGCTTCAAAAGGAATTTTTTGTTTGAATGTATTTCTTTCTTCCGGTGTGAGACTTGTTAATTGATTGTCTAACAAATCTAATGGCGCCGCTGCTGTTTTATATAAGGCAGTAATATTGATATCAGCGGTTGTGGGTTCGCCAGTCCAAAGAATATAACTTCCTTTTTTGATGTCAAATTTTCTTTTAACCAAATTGAAACTCATTTCATAAGTTCCTTGTTCAAGTTGATATCGCCCAATTAATGTTGTTTTTCCCGAAGGATCAATACCTCCAGTAAGTTGGGCTTCGCCTTTTAATTTTAAAAAGTCACCGTTGGCTTTGTCAATAATTAACGATAATTCGGCATCTTTATCGACTTCAATATTTACTGAAGCATCAATTCCTTTTACTTCGGTTTCGCTTAGATTTTCATCAGCCAATTTTGTGAATAATGCTGGTTGATCCTGATCAATAAATTCTACGATTCCTTCTCTGTCGGCTATTGACGGATCATCTTGTGGTAATACAATAGTGAATTTAGTATCTTTATTGACTTTGATATTTCCTTCCACTTTTGGACTTTCCACAGTTCCTTTAACGATCAAATGATTGTCTAAAAACAATTCACCATAAAAAGTATCATTGTCTTTTTCTTTTGAATTTACTGCTTTGAAATTATAGGCATCCACAGTTAGATCAAATCCTAAATTGGTGTAATTCGCATTGTTGAGTTTACCGTTAATAATCAAATCGTTATTCTTTTCGTCATAGATTGTGAAATTATCGAGTACCATTGCATTATCAGTAAATGCCATTTTATCGTTGATAGATTTGAACTTGGCGTTCAGCTTTGTTGCCTTAAATCCGATGTCATTAAACTGTAAATCACCAAGTAGCTTTGGATTTCCTGTATTGCCTGAAATCTTGAATTTCCCAGAGAAATAACCAGTTCCATCGGTAATATTATCCATAGAAAAACCCTGAACACTTTTCAGATTTAGTTTCTGAATATCTAAATTCATATTCAGATTATCATCGCTAGCTCTGTAGGTTCCGTCAAGATTTACCTGATTTTCTTGTCCCGTTAGCTCAATTTTGGTTGTATACGTATTGGCAGTATAATTATCGATGTTGATGTAAATTGTTCCAACTTCATCTTTTTTGAAAGTGAATTTCTCAATGGTTACATCGGCAGTGAAAAGCACTTTAGAGGTTAAGTCTTTGAATAATGCATTACCATTTATTGTTCCGTCCATTTCGAAGTTTTTCATCTGAACGATATTCGACAGGGTCTTGATTTCAAAGTTTTTAAAATTAACAGCTAATGGCGGATTATAAGCTTGTGATTGCGATTGCAGTTTGATGCTGTTTCCGTCTTTACTCAATTCAAAATTATCAACATAAATGGCGTTGTTGGCAAAGCGAATACGATTGTCATCGGATAACGCCCAGTTTTCATAATTCAATAGTAGTTTTTTCGGGTTAAGTGAAGCTTCATCTCCACCATTTTTGGATTGTAAGTTTCCGGAAATGGCATAACGATCTTTATTTTTAAAATCTTTCACCAATAAATTATAATCCAAAACATTACCGGCTACTTGCCCGGAAAGACTGGTTTTTGGAAGTTCAAATTGCGCATTTTTGATTTGGTCAACATTCAGGCTGTAAAGCAAAGTTTTGTCTTTTGTATCTACTTTTACGACCGCATTGGTAATCGTATTCGAACCATAAACTAATTTTGGAATCGAAGCATTGAAAACGATAGTATCGTTAACTGAGTTGTACCTTCCAGTGATTGAAATTGGCTCTATACTTTTCAGTTCTGGAATTATTTTAACTAAAAGTGGCGTACTTTTTACGTTTACTTTAAAGGCTAATTGTTGGTTGCCATAAGGAACATTTTTAGAACTGGATTTTAAATTATAGTAATTCGAAATGCTGTTTTTTACAGAATTGGCTATGGTTGATAATTTATATTTTCCGGTAAATTCGGCATCCATAAATTGAGAACTTAAGGCAATCGAATTTTTTCCCGATGTGGAAACGGCAACTATATTTATAGAATCTGTCTCATATTGTTCTTTTTCGTTGGCAATAATCAAATGATGCACACTCGCTTTTCCGTTAAGATAATCCAGATTTGCTGATTGAATATCGGCATCCAAAACGCCTTTTAGTTTTAATGGTCCGGCATGCAGGTTGAGTTTGTCCAAGTCAGCAATATCAACATTCAAATGGATTTTTCCTGCAGGGTATTTATCTTTAAAACTGCCGCTGGAAACCAAATCAAATTTCAGGTTTGGGTCATTCGTAAAAGCAGTAACATCAAAAAGGCTATGGTTTATTTTTCCATCAACAACCACATTTTGATAGGTGTAGTGATTGTAATTTGCTTTGACTACTGTGGCGCTGACAATGGCATTCGCTGTTTTCGGATTAAAACCAGTTCCTTTAATAGCTGTTTTCAATGTGATTTTTCCAATAGAATCGTTTTTAATGAATCTACCCATATCAAAATTATCAAGCGATGCGTCAAGATCATATTTTTCCTTGTCTTTAACGCTTCGGTCTAAAGTTCCCTTTATTTTGCCGTTTCCGGAACTGGTTGCAAAAGTCATATTGGTAATGAAATTTTGGATGGTTCCTTTGAAAGTTCCTTTGGCAGCGAGTTGCAAAGGCAATTGAATGTTGTTCGGAATCGTATTTTTTGGAAGAAAACTGTAGAAATCCTTTGCATTCGATTGGAAGTTTTTGATATTCAAATCAAAATAGGCTTTATTAGTATCGGGCAAACCAATAATCCTTCCATTGGCATTCACTTTTGTATTTCCAAAACCGGTAAGCTGAAGATTTGGGACATTCAAGTTGTTCACTTTCCCAGAAATGGTAGTATTGACAAAGACGATCGCATTTGGATTGGAATTGAATAAATCTGTTTTATATAATTGTGGAGCAAGAAGTAATAGGTCTTTGAATGCAATTGTGCTTTGAATGAGATGCGCATTGATACTAAGTCCACCTGGATTATCAGACAGCGATTGAATAGACGGATAACCAATTATAATTTCATTTCGCAATGTTGTTTGCGTTGTTTTTAAATATAAATTTTTAAAATACGCCGATTTCGGACCGTAGTAGAAGTTTGTTTTTAAGGATTCTACTTTTAAACCTTTTTTCTCTTCCCCTTTCATGGAGTTGATTTTTCCGGAAATAGATTTGGAATTATAAGCAAAATTATTGGCATCAATACTTACACTTTTTAAGTTTAAATGCTGGTAGTCCAAGCCTCTTTCAACTGGAGCTGAATTATTATTGTTATAACTGAAGTTCACTTTTTTGAAAGTCACTTCATTCGATTTTACTATCCAGTTGTTTGAGTTAGCCGAAGAAGATTTGCTGTTTTCTTTTACGATTTTACCCATAGTCAAATTATAGGTTGCATCAGAAATGGCTATTTGGTCTATGTTGATTATGCTATTTTTGAAATCGAAAGTTTTGACTTTAGCCAAAAATTTATCAAAATCCATATTCATTGCAATCTTCATATTCTCATCCTGATACGAAGCTTTGATTTTGGACAAATCGAGTATTCCTAATTTCAGTTTTAAATCAGGGCTTTTTGAGTTTTCTAATTTGGTTTTTTTGGAATCTTCGACTAATCCTTGTTTATAAGAAAACTGTAATCCGTCAAGTGCTAACTTGGGAACTTCAAAATTCATCTGTTTTAAATCGAATGTTTTGATTCGGGTTTTAAGATGATTTACACCAAGTCGCAAATCAGTATTGTTATAAATATCATGAAATCGAACTCTGACATTATTCAGCTCAATTTTATTCAACAAAAATTCCATTGGAGGAGTATTGTCTGTAGGCTTTTTTGGCGATGCAAAGGCTTCAACTATATAGTCAAAATTGAATTTATTTTCTCTATTCCTGTTGATGTGGGCAACGATACCCTGTAATTCAATCGTAGTAATTTCAAGCTTGTTATTAAACAATCCATACATATTCAGGTTTGCCGCAATTTTTTTACCAGCTAAAAGTGTATCCTTTTTCTGGTCTTCAAAATAAACCCCATCCAGAATCACATCATGAGGGAATCCTATTTGAATCTTATTAATTGCAACTTTTGTTTTGAGTTTTCCTTCGAGATAAGTTACAACCTTATCTTTGGTAAATCGTTGAACGGCGGGAATTTGGAGAGCAATAACAAGCAACAGGATTAATCCTATGAGTGATAGTAGCATCCATAGGATAACTTTTGACCCTTTAATAAAGTACTTTTTCAAATCAAATATTTAATTCAAAACAAGTAGGTTTGTTTTACACTTATTCACATCAAAGATGAAAATTTCATTAGGTAAAATCTTTATATAATTATTTAAAAAAATTACATGATTTACTTATACGACAAGTCAATTTGTGGCAACAATTAAATCTCTCTTAAATGGGGAACCTAACTTTTTAAAAACAGACAACTAAATTATTTATCGGAGCTTTTAGAATACAGAATCTAAGAAATCTGTCTAAATGCTCAAGGAATATTTTACAGTTCTACTCAAGTTCATCCTTAATACTTGACTCAAATCCATTTTAAATACTTGATCGTAGACACGGGTATAGTTTGAAGAAAGCGGTCTTTTCAGAATGTGATTGACGCCAACATTCTTATAATACCGCAAAAGCTTTCTAGGAAAAGCGCCCGACACCATAACTACGGAGATATGTTTCCATTTTTCATTAACTTTGATTATATCTAATATTTCTTTTCCGTTTAATATAGGCATGTTACTGTTTAAAAAAATAATATCAGGTAGTTTGTCTAATTTTTCTAGCTCATAAATCATTTTGTAACCATCTAAAAATACAGATATAGTATGTCCCATATCCTCTACAACTTGTTTAAAAGAATAGATATGGTCCTTATCAACATCAAGATAAAATATAAATTTTGATTCGCTCATAAGGAATTATATAGTATAACTAAGGTATCTACTTATATTATGAGACTATTGCATAATTATTTTAAATTATTACATAATTCATACATTTTATTAGAGCGAAACTAAGAAGTATACCTAGCAATCCGCCATATTCACGGCAACAGCTAAGCCACCTTCTGAAGTTTCTTTATATTTAGAATTCATGTCTTTAGCCGTTTTCCACATGGTTTCGATAACCTTGTCTAACGGAACTTTAGCATTTTTGGCATCAGTTTCCATGGCTAGTTCTGCGGCATTGATGGCTTTGATAGCGCCCATAGTATTGCGTTCGATACACGGAATTTGAACTAAACCGCCAATAGGGTCGCAGGTTAAACCTAAATGATGCTCCATGGCAATTTCGGCGGCCATTAAAACTTGGTCTGGAGTTCCGCCCATAACTTCGCACAAAGCTGCTGCTGCCATAGCTGATGAAACGCCAATCTCTGCTTGACAACCACCCATTGCTGCTGAAATAGTTGAGCCTTTTTTGAAAATACTTCCTATTTCTCCGGCAACCATTAGGAATTGCTTGATTTCTTTTTCTCCAGCCTCGTGATTTTCGATGACTAAATAATACATCAAAACGGATGGAATTACGCCTGCACTTCCATTAGTTGGTGCCGTTACGACTCTTCCTAAAGCAGCATTTACTTCATTCACTGCAAGTGCAAAACAAGAAACCCATTTTAATATTTGGCGGAATTTGACTTCGGTTTTCCTAATGCTTTCTAACCATTCTTGTGGATTATTATAATTGGCTAAACCAATTAGCCCTTGATGCATATCAAAAGCGCGCCGTCTCACATTTAATCCGCCTGGCAAAATACCTTCGGAATGGCAACCAATGTACATACATTCTAACATCGTATGCCAAATGCGCATTAATTCATGATGAATATTTTCTTCAGTACGCATTGATTTTTCATTCTCGAATACAATTTCAGAAATCGATTTGTTTTGTGTTATGGTGTATTGCAGTAATTCTTCGGCGTTTTGAATAGGGAAAGGAAAGGCACATTTTATTTCCAATTTTTTCTTTGCATTCACGCGTTCTTCTTTGACTACAAAGCCACCACCAATGGAGTAGAAGGTGGAAATATATTCAGTCTCATTTTCTAAATAAGCAGTAAAAGTCATACCATTAGCATGAAACGGCAAGAAGTTTTTATTAAAAACAATGTCTTGTAGAAAATAGAAAGGAATAGTGATTTTGTTTCCGAGAATGATTTCGTTTTTATTCTCGATATTTTTCGTGATTCCACCAATGTTTTGAATGGGGATATATTCTGGGTCTTGTCCGCTTAGACCAAGCATAATTGCTAAATCTGTTGCGTGTCCTTTTCCCGTTAACGAAAGCGAACCATATAAATCAACTTTAACTCTAGTTATTTTATCGAATAGATTTTCGGTTTCTAGCTCGGATAAAAAGCGTTCTGCTGCGCGCCAAGGTCCAAGTGTATGAGAACTTGATGGTCCGACACCAATTTTAAGCATATCAAATACGGAGATGCATTCTTCCATAAACTATATCGATTTAGTTGGGCAAATATAGCCAATTACAGATTACGAATTTGTTGGAAGTAAAAATCTTATGTAGCGATGTAATTCCGAAATAAATCTAAATAAAACCTTACTAAATCAGCAAAAATTAAAGAAAATTTGATGTCAAAAGATTGAATTGGCATTTTCTTAATTAGCATTTGATACTTTTGGGAAAACTACCACAATGTTTATTAAAAGAAAATGCGTTTTACTTTTAACGCTACTGCAATTATCGTTATGCTACAGCCAGCAAAGTTCCAAAGAAGAGGATTATACAATCGTTTATGGGAACTCAACTATCTTTATCCAATTTGATGAAAGTAAAAACGCGCCAGTTGTATTGAGTGCTATTGATGTTGCGACCCATAGAAATGTTGATTTTTCTGCAGAAGCAAGAACTGCTAACGTCTATACTTTAACTAATTTATATCCATCAGAAATTATAGCAA
The DNA here is from genome assembly GCA_043733645.1 of Flavobacterium sp. Classification (GTDB taxonomy): domain Bacteria; phylum Bacteroidota; class Bacteroidia; order Flavobacteriales; family Flavobacteriaceae; genus Flavobacterium. Next base: position 9,645 of record JAYTGH010000471.1, read on the forward strand.
TTGAATACTCTTTTGCTAATGAAGCAAGTATTCACAAAGCTTATATCGCTAACACCTCACTTTCTACGGGTGTGATAAACGTTTATTTTAACCATCAGGTTGATACCAGTTTTGCACAAATTCAGAATGCTGTTAACTTGGGGAATACGCTGGATGATATGTTGATTAGTTATATAAATACCTGCACTACTACTATGGATATCGCGATTTATAATTCGTATTCGCCCAGTGCTACTGCAGGAATTGCAGGGGCTATAAATGCTGCTTACACACGAGGTGTGCAGGTAAGGGTTATTTATGATGGCAGTACCAGTAGCGCTATGCTACCATTGTTAAATGCTTCGATACCTACATTGGCAAGTCCTACCACTACTACTTATGGAATCATGCACAATAAGTTTGTAATATTTGATGCCAATGTAAGCGATGCTAATAAGCCAGTAGTTTGGACAGGTTCAACCAATTGGACAGTTTCTCAAATTGACGGACCAGACAGTAATAGCGCTATAGTGATTCAAGACCAAGCGTTAGCTTTAGGATATAAAATTGAGTTTGAAGAAATGTGGGGTTCCAACACTATGACACCCAATGCGACTTTGTCGAAATTTGGACCTGATAAAATCAACAATACGCCACATAGTTATAATATTGGCGGTAAGGTTGTGAACAGTTACTTTAGTCCAAGTGATGGTGCTAATTCTAAAATTATAGCCTCCATAAATTCTGCTAATTCTGATATTGATGTTGCCACTATGGTAGTAACAAGAACTGACATTGCTAATGCTTTAATTAATAAATATAACAGCGGATTGACAAATACCAATATTGTTATTGACAGTCAAAATCCATCCGGGAATCAAATTATCAATCTTCAATCTAATCTTACTGCCAGTCATGCTGTAGTGTATTCGGGAAGTGGTATCATGCATCATAAGTTTATGGTCGTAGATAATTTTAATAGCGCTTCAGATCCATTAGTTTTGGTTGGTTCACACAACTGGAGCTCTTCGGCTGAAAATAAAAATGATGAGAATATTTTAATTGTTCACGATTTAAATATTGCCAATCAATACTTTCAGGCTTTTGCTTATTTGTATCAATTTGCTGGTGGTGTCTTAGGAGTTAATCAAAATGAATATGGAGATAATTTAGTTGTCTATCCTAATCCCTGCAACGGTATTTTGAATATAGATGCTCATGGAAGCACAGCTTTAACGGATGTCGAAATTAGTGTTTACAATGTTTTAGAAAATAAAATCTACAGCAATCACTATTCTAATTTATCACATGAAACCATTGATTTAAGCAGCTATGCTGCCGGAATGTATTTAATCAATGCGCAAAGCGAAACTAAAATATCGCACTTTAAAGTTCTCAAGCAATAATTAAAAAAGCCACCCGTACTAACGAATGGCTTCTTACACTAACAATTAACTTCTAACTAAAA